>JBDTQC010000309.1:0-4898 GCA_039932405.1 Ideonella sp. | reverse complement strand
GCAGCGCCAGAAATTCGGGCTTCAGGCCCAGGCGCAGTGCCATCTTGTTCCACAGTGCCGCGAAATGCCCGGTCTCGTACATCAGCACACTTTCGCCCGGGCTGCAGACATTGACCAGCGCCGCTTCCCAAGCGCCGGTGCCTGATGCCGGATAGATCACGACCGGATGCCGAGTCTGGAAAATCTGCTGAATTCCGGCCAGCACCTTGTTTCCGAGGCTTGCGAATTCGGGGCCGCGATGGTCGATCGTCGGCAGGCTGATGGCCCGCAGGATGCGATCGGGGACCGGGCTCGGCCCGGGAATCTGCAGAAAATGTCTGCCGCTGGGATGGTTGTCGAGCGCGATCATGATGTTCCTTGAAGGCTTGCGCAAGGCGATGAAGAAATCCGCAAGTCAGAGTTGGACGGATGCAGAACCGATACCGGGAAATTCGGCGCTGACCAAATCACCAGCCAACGCGGTCAGAATGCCGACCCAGGTTCCGGTCGTGACGACCGTGCCGGCCGCAATGACGTCGCCGTTGCGCGTTGCATGACGCAGCCATGCCGGCAATAGAAAACAGGGGTCGGCCAAGGAATGGGTGCCACGCCGTTCGACCAATGCCTGGGCGCCGATCTGTACGCGACAGGGTTGTGCACTCCAGTCGAGCGTGCGGAACGGAACCCAGGCGCCGAGCACCAGCGCACCGTGTGATTGAAGATCGGCCAGCTTGGCGATTGCCGATGCCTGCAGGCCTTCGATCCAGCGGGAGTCGACGATTTCGATCGAGACACACATGGCATCGATCAGCGTGGCCGCGGTTGCGTGATCGAGTGTCGAAGCAAACGCAGGATTGACGTCGCGCGCCAGCCTGAGCGCAATCTCGGCCTCGATGCCGCGCAGCCGGAATGGCCAGTGCCTTGCATCGGCCGGGCTCGCCCAGACACCGGCGGGCGGCAGTGGTGCGTGCGTCAAGACGGCTTCGCGCGACGCGCCACCCGATTTCCAGAAGCGTGCAACCCGATCGCCGTCAAACCAGCCAAGGCTGTCTCCAACAGCCTGCTGGACAGCATAGGCCGCGGCCGCATCGGGCAGTTCGGCTTCGGCCGCCGGCACAGCTTGGTGGCTGTTCCGCGCCTGCACGAGCAAGCTCGCTGCTTCGTTGATTGTCGACATGCTGTCCTTCTTCAGAGGGTCGGCCAGCGCTGCGCCCACGGCGCCGCGGCCTCAAAGACTTCTCCCAGCGACAACAGGGCGTCGTCACTGCCGAACGCACCGATCACCTGAAAGCCGATCGGCAAACCATTGGCGGCCGGCTCGCACGGCAGTGCAAGCGAAGGCAGCCCCGCTGCGTTGACCCAACCGGTGTAGATCGCATGACCGCGCGGCCCGACCTCATGGCCGTCGACGTGTGTCGGGTAGGCCTGCTGAGCCGGCCATGGCAAGGCCGCCGCCGACGGCATCACGATCAGGTCGATGTGGTCGAACAGCGCGGCGCTGGCACGTCGCAGTTGTGTCACCTGTTCGATGATCTGCAGCAAACGACTTGCCGGCAGCCGGCGTCCGGCGTCGGCCATCGCGCGGTATTTTTGTGATGCCTGCTCCGCCCAGTCAGGGTGCTCGTCGAACATCCGCGCCAGCCCGATCTGGCCGATCTGCGGCCAGGCTTCGACAAAAAATTCCAGATCGAGCGGCAAGGCGCCAGCGTCGACATCATGACCGAGACCGGCCAGTGTTTCGACGGCCTGGCCGACGCTGGCTGCGACCTGAGGATCGAGCGGCGCGGTGCCGAAGCGCTCGACATACAGCACGCGTCGAGGCCCTGCCTTTGCGGGCCGGGAAGCTGCTTGAGCCGCCGCCAGGGAAGAGCGATCGACCAAGGCCGGCCCGCGCAACGCGTCGAACAACAAGCGAGCATCAGCAACGGTGCGGGCGAGCGGGCCGATCACTTCGAAATCGAGCAGCAGGCTGGGCAACACATGCTGACGCGGCCAGGCACTGAGCGACGGCTTCAGGCCGACCACGCCGGCATGCGACGCCGGCCGCCGAATCGATCCGCCACCATCCTGTGCGATTGCCAGCGGCGCGATGCCGGCCGCGACCGCAGCGACCGCGCCACCACTCGATCCGCCGGGTGTCAGCTCGGGTGCCCATGGGTTGCCGGTGACGCCGAAAACCGGGTTGTCGGTATAGCCCTCGAGCGCGAACTCGGGGACGTTGGTCTTGCCGATGATCAGGGCACCAGCGGCACGTGCACGGGCCACTGCAAACTCGTCATGGCCAGGGCTATGGCTGCGCAACGCTGGCGTGCCCCAGGTTGTCGGCATGTCGGCGGTCAACAAGCTGTCCTTGACGCTGATCGGAATGCCATCGAGCATCGACAGCGGCTGCCGCCGCGCATGACGCTGAGTTGCCTGTTCCGCCTCGTCGAGGAAGGCCTGATCGCGCCTGGCGATCACCGCGTTCAGGCGCGGGTTGACTGCCTCGAGCCGCTCGAGGCAGGCGGCTGCGACGGCGCTCGGCGTCAAGCTGCCATCGCGAAAACGCCGTTGCATTTCGCTCGCGGAAACCTGCCACAAACAATCGGTCATCGCATCTTTCCCGGCAGCCAGGTCGCAATGCCCGGAAAGACCATCAGCAAGATGGTGAACAGGATCATGATCCCGACATACGGCAGCGCACCGACGATCGCATCGCGGATCCCGCCCTTGTCGGGCCGGATGCCGTGCACCACGAACAGGTTCATGCCGACCGGCGGTGTGATCATGCCGAGCTCACACATCAACACGATGAAGATGCCGTACCAGACCGGGTCGATGCCCATTGCGGTGACGATCGGGAAGGTGATCGGGATGGTCGAGACCATCATCGACAGCACGTCCATGAACATGCCGAGCACCAGATAGAAGACCACCAGCACCAGCAGCAACTGGGTCGCGCTGAGCCCGAACGACGTCACCCAGGCGGTCATCGCCTCGGCTACCCCGGTCAGGCTGATTGCCAGATTCAGAATGAACGCCGCGGTGATGATCAGCAGAATCATGCCGCTGGTCTTGGCGGTCTGCACGAAGCAATGCTGCAACAGCAGCCAGCTCAGCTTGCGGCTCTTGGCGGCGAAAAACAGCGATGCCATCACACCGAGCGCTGCCGACTCGGTGGTGGTTGCCAATCCGCTGTACAGACTGCCCATCACGATGAAGAAGACGACGCCTGGAGCAATCAGATCTTTCAGCAGGCGCAGCCGCGCCGCCAGCGGCACCTTCTCTTCGCGGATCGAGCTGCCGGTAATCAGTGCATGCGCCAGGATGAATCCCATGAACGACGCGGCCAACAGCAGCCCGGGGATGATGCCGGCGATGAACAATTTGCTGATCGAGGTGTCGGTCAATGAGCCGTAGATGATCATGTTCACCGAAGGCGGAATCAGGATGCCCAGGGTGCCGCCGGCGGCAATCGAACCGAGCGACATGTTCATCGGATAGCCCCGCTTGTACAACGATGGCAGCGCCACCGTGCCGATGGTCGCTGCGGTCGCCACCGAGGATCCGGATGTTGCGGCAAACAGCGCGCTGCAGCCCACGTTGGTGTGCAGCAGCCCACCCGGCAGGCGGCCGAGCCAGGCGGCCAGAGCGCCGAACATGCGATCAGCGATTCCCGAGCGCAGCAACAATTCACCCATCAACACGAACAGCGGGATCGAGGTCAGCAGGTTGTCGTTGTGCACCCCCCAGATAACCGGTGCGATCGAGTTGATGAAAGGCATGCCGTAGGCCAGCAGGCCGCCGAGGATGCCGACCGCAGCCATCGACACGGCGATCGGCAGGCCGATCAGCATCATGCCGAGCATGACGGCGAAGGCGATCAGGACGTAGGAAACATTCATGATTGCACTCCGGCAGGGTCAGGTAATCGGTTGTGCAGCGGCATCGGCACCAGAGCGTGCCTTCAGATCCTGCAGCTCTTCGTCGACTTCCTGTTTGGTGGTGCGCGGCCCGAACTCATGGTTCAGGTTCGCCACCTCGCCACGCAGCAGCAGCCAGGTTGCACGCGCGGCATACGCGGTGGCAACCAGCGCGAACATGATCAGACCGGCCAGCCAGGCCGATTGCGGATATTGCAGCGGGGTTGCCCACGGCGTCTGCGACACGCTCTGATAGGCGTGGGTGTCCTGGATGACGAACCAGGCCAGCCAAGCCATCAAGCCGGCGAAGGCGGCTAGACTCACCGCTGACAGCCAGTTCAACCCGGTCTGAATGACCCGCGGCAGGCGGTCATGAAAGACATCGACCCGGATATGCGAACGGCCCATCAAGGCCAGACTGAAGGCGATCGTCGCTCCGAATGCGAGCGCATAGCCGCCCAGTTCATCGGCACCCTGCAACGAGAAGTTGAAAACCTTGCGAACAAAGGTCTCGACCGCCACGACGCAGGACAAGGCAACGAATATCAGGCCGAACAAGGTGCCGAGCCAGCGTTCGATGGCGTCTTTCATGATCGATCCTTCGCGTTTCAAGATGGTCAGCGCGATCGGCGCCTGGCCGATGTCGCGCTGAGCGGACACGTGTGCGAGGGCGGGCCTACTGAATCCCGATTGCCGCCCCGACCGTTTTCTTCCACGCGGTCGAACACCCGGGGTTCGATTTGTCGCAGATTTCGGCCCAGGTCGGCAATGAAATCGTTGCCACTGCCTTGCGCACCATGTCCTTGTCGGCCGCGGTCACCGGAACATTGACCAGGTTGAATTTCTTGCCTGTCGTGCAAGGATCCTTGCCGGCATTGCAGTTGATGGCGTCTTGCGTCAATTCGGCCGAATAAGTCCAGATGTCATCGGTCAGCGTGTTGAATGCCGCCTGCACCTTGACCTTCTGATCGGCATTCAGCCGATTCCACGCCTTCATCGTCATGGCGTAACCATTCA
>JBDTQC010000308.1:0-4907 GCA_039932405.1 Ideonella sp. | reverse complement strand
CATTTCGGCAACTTCGAGGTGAGCACGGTGGCGGGCCTCGCGCAGTTTCCCGAAGTGCTCGGGCGTATCCACTTCGTCCGGCGCACGATCAAGCCGGCGTGGCTCGATGCGCTCGTCAACCGGCGGATGCGCGAGGCGGGTTTTGGAACGATAGGGAAGCGCGGCTCGCTCGAGCGCATGCTCGCCCTGCTCGAGAACGGCGACGCGATCGTGTTTCCGTTCGACCAGCATGCGCGCAGGCCGGACGCGATCGACGTCGAATTTTTCGGCCATCCGGCGGGAACGTTCAAGAGCCTCGCGATCATCGCGCTGGCAACCGGTGCGCCGGTGCTGCCCGCTTCGTCGTGGCGGACGCCGGACGGAACGCATGTCCTTCGCGTCGAGCCTGCATTGCCCGTGATCCCCGCATCCGATCCGGACGGGGAAATCCGCCGCAACACCCGCGCCTACAACCAGGCGCTGGAACGTCTCGTCATGCGTCACCCCGAGCAGTGGTGGTGGGTCCACCGGCGCTGGAAGCGGCAAGCGCCGCGTTCGAAGATTTCGGCGAGGCGCTGAAGGTGCGAGGGCGCAAGAAGCGGCAGGCGTCTGCGGGCCGCACCCACGCCGGCCGCGGTGACAGTCCGGCGTTGCGAAGCGGGTTGTCGGCCGGCGGCGGAAGTATCATCCTCGACTGTCGCCACCCCGTCAGGGGCGGATGACGACCGCCTGCTTGCAGACCCAGGGCACCTGACCCACCGACGCGCCAGAGAGGCGATGATGAAAGCCACGGCCGACGCCTACCAGGACATCCGCGATGCGGTGCGCAAACTGTGCGCCGAGTTTCCCGACGACTACCACCGCAAGGTCGACGAGTCGCGCGGCTACCCGGAAGCGTTCGTCGACGCGCTGACCCGGGCCGGCTGGCTGGCGGCGATGATTCCCCAGGAGTACGACGGGGCGGGGCTCGGCCTGACCGAGGCCTCGGTGATCATGGAAGAGATCAACCGCAGCGGCGGCAACTCCGGCGCCTGCCATGGCCAGATGTACAACATGGGAACGCTGCTGCGCCATGGCTCCGAGCAGCAGAAGCAGCAGTACTTGCCGAAGATCGCCAGCGGCGAGTTGCGCCTGCAATCGATGGGCGTGACCGAGCCGAGCACCGGCACCGACACCACCAAGATCAAGACCACCGCGGTCAGACAAGGTGATCGGTATGTGATCAACGGCCAGAAGGTCTGGATCTCGCGCGTTCAGCATTCCGAATTGATGATCTTGCTGGCCCGCACGACCCCGCTGGCCGAGGTGAAGAAGAAGTCCGAAGGCATGTCGATCTTCCTGGTCGACCTGCGCGATGCGATCGGCAAGGGCATGGAGGTGCGGCCGATTGCCAACATGGTCAACCACGAAACCAACGAGTTGTTCTTCGAGAACCTGGAGATCCCGGCCGAAAACCTGATCGGGCTGGAAGGCAAGGGATTCAGATACATCCTCGACGGCCTGAATGCCGAACGCACGCTGATCGCGGCTGAGTGCATCGGCGATGGCCACTGGTTCATCGACCGCGTCACCGCGTATGTGAAAGAGCGCGTGGTATTCGGCCGCCCGATCGGCCAGAACCAGGGCGTGCAGTTTCCGATTGCCGAAGCGAAGATCGAGATCGAGGCGGCCGACCTGATGCGTTGGCGCGCCTGTGAGCTGTTCGACGCTCGCCAGCCTTGCGGCACCGAAGCGAACATGGCCAAGTACCTCGCAGCGAAGGCGTCATGGGAGGCTGCCAATGCGTGTCTGCAGTTCCATGGCGGTTTCGGTTTTGCCGACGAATACGATGTCGAGCGCAAATTCCGCGAAACCCGGCTCTACCAGGTGGCCCCGATCTCGACCAACCTGATTCTGAGCTACGTGGCTGAACATGTGCTCGGCCTGCCGCGCAGCTTCTGAGCAGGAGGCGACATGACAAGACCACTGGAAGGGATCACCGTCGTCACGCTGGAACATGCGATTGCCGCACCGTTCTGCACCCGCCAACTCGCCGACCTCGGCGCGCGCGTAATCAAGATCGAACGGCCCGGGGTCGGCGATTTCGCCCGCGGATACGACGAGCGCGTGCGCGGCCAGGCTTCGCACTTCGTCTGGACCAACCGTTCGAAGGAAAGCCTGGCGCTCGACTTGAAGCATGAGCAGGCGCCGCTGATCCTCGGCAAGCTGCTCGAGACGGCCGACGTGCTGGTGCAGAACCTGGCGCCGGGTGCGGCTGCGCGAATGGGCTTGTCGTTCGAAACCCTGCATGCCAAATTTCCCAAGCTGATCGTCTGCGACATCTCCGGCTATGGCGACGATCCGGTCAATCCCGGGCCCTACCGCGACGCCAAGGCCTACGACTTGTTGATCCAGAGCGAATCTGGTTTTCTGTCGATCACCGGCACGCCCGACGAGCCGTCGAAAGCCGGTTGCTCGATCGCCGACATCGCAGCGGGCATGTATGCCTATTCCAACATTTTGTCGGCGTTGATCGAACGGGGCCGCACCGGCTTGGGCAAGCGGATCGACATCTCGATGCTGGAAAGCATGGTCGAGTGGATGAGCTTCCCGCTGTATTACGCCTTCGAGGGTGCGGAGCCGCCGAAGCGCGCAGGCGCCGCCCACGCGACCATCTACCCCTACGGTCCGTTCCCGACCGGTGACGGCAAGAGCGTGATGCTTGGCATCCAGAACGAGCGCGAATGGATTGGCTTCTGTACCCGCGTGCTCGAGCAGCCCGATCTGGCTGCTGATCCCCGTTTCGTCACGAACGCCAAACGCAGCGCGGCACGCGTCGAATTGAAGGCGCTGATCGATGAATCGTTCGCGCGCTTCTCGGCCGAACAGGTGGTCGAGCGTCTGAATACCGCGCAGATCGCCAATTCGCGGGTGAATACGATGGCCGATGTCTGGAACCACCGCCAGCTGGCAGCGCGTGGCCGTTGGGTCGATGTCGATACGCCGGCCGGTCCGGTACCTGCCCTGTTGCCGCCGGGTGCGACCAGTGCGCGCATGGACGCGGTACCGGCGCTGGGTGCGCACGGTCACGCAATCCTGACCGAGCTCGGCTACAGCGCCGATGCCATCGACCAACTCAAGCAAAGTGGCGCCTTGTAGGCCGCCCTCACCCAAGGACACCCCATCATGAACGACCACCCGAGCCGCGTGCTGGCTGAATTTGCCGCCGACCTTGCCTTCGATTCGCTTCCCGACGCCGTGGTGCGCCGCGCCGAAGATCTGTTTCTCGACTGGTTCGCCTCGGCCCTGGCAGGCAAAGGCGCCCGTCCGGTGGAGAGCATCGCCAAATTCATGCAGCGCATGGGCCCGGCGCACGGCCCTTCAGAGATCCTGATTCACCGCAAGACCAGCAGCCCGCTGATGGCGGCAGCGATCAATGCGGCCTCGTCGCATTTTGCCGAACAAGATGACGTGCACAACGGGTCGGTGTTCCATCCGGCCGCAGTCGTGTTTCCGGCTGCGCTGGCGGTTGCCCAGGAAATCGGTGCGTCGGGTCGTGAGTTGTTGACAGCTTCCGTCGCCGGCTACGAGGTCGGCATCCGCGTCGGCGAGTTCCTCGGCCGCTCGCATTACAAGGTGTTCCACACCACCGGCACCGCCGGAACACTGGCGGCCGCTGCGGCGGTGGGCCGGCTGTTGAAACTGACGCCCGAGCAGATGCTGCACGCCTTCGGTTCGGCCGGCACGCAGTCGGCTGGTCTGTGGGAATTTCTGCGCGACGCCGCCGACTCGAAGCAGTTGCACACGGCGCATGCCGCGGCCGCCGGCTTGACTGCGGCCTATCTGGCAGCCGATGGTTTCACCGGCGCGCAACACATTCTGGAAGGCTCGCGCGGTATGGCGGCTGGAATGTCCAGTGACGCTGATCCTGCGAAGTTGATCGACCGCCTCGGCAGCCGCTGGACTCTGGCCGAGACCTCGTTCAAGTTCCATGCATCATGTCGGCATACCCACCCCGCAGCAGATGCCCTGCTGCAGCTGATGACCGAGCACCGGATTGCTGCCGATGCGGTCGCCAAGGTCACGGCTCAGGTGCACCAGGGTGCAATCGACGTGCTCGGCCCGGTGACTGATCCGCAGACCGTGCACCAGGCCAAATTTTCGATGGGAACCGTGCTCGGCTTGGTGGCGACCCAGGGCCGCGCCGGCTTGACGGAGTTCGACGCCGGTTTCCGTGATCCGGCGGTGGTGGCATTTCGAGACAAGGTCGAGATGGTGTGTGATGAAGAAGTCGACGGCGCCTATCCCGCGCGCTGGATCGGCAAGGTGCAGGTTCAGACGCTGGACGGTCGCTCCTTCGCGGCCCGTGTCGACGAGCCAAAGGGTGATCCGGGCAATAGCCTGTCGCGCACCGAGATCGAAGACAAGGCGCTGCGCCTGGCCACTTACCGAGGCGGTGCCAGCGAGGCGGAAATGCGGGGCGTGATCCGGCAGGTCTGGGCGCTGGCGGATGCCTCGTCGGTTTCAAACTTCCTGGGCTGAACCACCATGACCCGTCCGTTGCGAGCCTGGCTGTTTGTCCCCGGAAATCGGCCCGAGCGCTTCGCCAAGGCACTGGCGAGTGGCGCCGACGCAGTGATCATCGACCTCGAGGACGCCGTGTCGCCTGACGCGAAGGACAACGCGCGGGCCGCACTGATCGAATGGCTGCGAGGCAATCCGGCGGCGCCTCGGCGGGCACCGGTCTGGGTGCGCATCAATTCAGTCGATACACCCTGGTTCGCCGAAGACCTGGCGGTCGCTGCCCTGCCCGGCCTGGCCGGCGTGATGCTGCCGAAAGCCGAAACCGAAGCGGCCGTCGCGCGGGTTGTCGCAGCGGGGGCATCGGCCGTGATGCCGCTGATGGAAAGTGCAGCCGGATTCGATGGGCTGCGCTCGATCGCCTGGCG
>JBDTQC010000307.1:0-4920 GCA_039932405.1 Ideonella sp. | reverse complement strand
AGCACATAGGCCGGCATCGCCAGCGGCAACTGCAAGGCCCATTCGAACCAGCTACGGGCTGGAAAGTCGAACAAGGTGACGAGCGCGGCCGTCACGCTGCCGATCACGCCCACACCGATCGCCACCAGCAGCGTCAGCAACAGTGAATTGCCGGCATAAGCGGGCAGCACCGTCGAAAGCTGATGTTGCAACACTGCCATGCTGCCGGCCGTAGGCGCCAGCCATGAGCCGAACACGCTCAGGACCGGCAGCGCGAGCAGCAAACACAAAACAATCACGAGTCTGGTCATGGGAAGGGAGGCAGAACACGAGCGGGGAGCCACGCTGCCATCCCGCGATATCGACTCCAAATGCGAACCATCCGCATTCGGTTTCGATCGCTATCATAGGTCGATGTTTCTGCAGCTCGAAAAGGCCAGTGTCGATTACCGCAAGGCCGCGGTGCGGCAGGGCTCGGAAGGGCTTCCAGCGGTCGACTCGGTGACATTGGCGCTGGCGGCGGGTCAGATCGGCGTCCTGATCGGTCCGTCGGGTTGTGGCAAGACCTCGCTTTTGCGGGCGGTCGCCGGTCTGGAACGCCTGAGCGCCGGCCGGGTCTCGATCGATGGCCAGATTCTCAGCGAGCGCGCGGGTCAGATCCACCTGCCGCCAGAGGCGCGGCGCATCGGCATGGTGTTTCAGGACTACGCGCTGTTTCCGCATCTCGACGTGGGCGAAAACGTTGCGTTCGGCATCCACCACCTGCCGGGCGAAGCACGGCGCGCCAGAACCCGCCAGATGCTCGAACTGGTTGGCCTGGCCGATTCTGCACGCCGCCTGCCGCACCAGTTGTCGGGCGGTCAGCAGCAACGTGTGGCGCTGGCCCGCGCACTCGCTCCGCAACCGCGGCTGATGTTGCTCGACGAGCCGTTTTCCAGCCTCGACGTGGACCTTCGCGAACGGCTGGCGCACGAGTTGCGCGCGATCCTGAAAGCCGCCGGCACGACCGCCTTGTTCGTCACCCACGATCAGCTCGAAGCCTTTGCCGTCGGGGACCGGATCGGCGTGATGAACGACGGCCGGCTCGAACAATGGGACGACGCCTATTCCCTGTACCACCGGCCGCTGACGCGTTTCGTTGCCAATTTCATCGGCCACGGGGTTTTTGCGCCGGCGCAGATCGTTGCCCCCCCGCGCTTGCCCGGTGACCTGGTTGCTCCAGCGGTTGTGGTGCGCACCGCCCTCGGTGACCTGGTAGACAGCGACGAATGCCCGATCCCGGATGCCTATCCTGGCGGCTTGTGTGATGTGCTGCTGCGCGCCGATGACATCGTGCACGACGACGCTGCCGCGGTGAAAGCGCGCATCGAGCGCAAGGCGTTTCGTGGCTCGGAGTTCTTGTATACGCTGCGGCTGGCGGACGGAGCGCTGGTGATGGCGCACGTCCCGTCGCATCACGATCACCAGATCGGCGAGTGGATCGGCATCCGCGCCGAAGTCGATCACGTTGTGACGTTTGCCCGCAATGCGCAGGTTACGCCATTGTTAAGCAGCGAAAAGCCCTGAACTAATGTGGCTGGTTGGCGCTCCTATACCATGGGCGCGGTCTTATACTGCAGTATCACTTCGGCTTCATCCTTCGGGGCCATGATTTTCTAAGGCGAATGGCAGGCGTATATGGGTGCAAAACTGAAGGTGGCGGGTTGGGTCATGGTCGGCGCAGTAGCCGGCGCGTTGGCCAGCATGCAGTTCCAGGCCATCGCACGCAGCCCGGTTTCGCAGCTGCCGCTCGAGGAGCTGCAGCAACTGGCCTCGGTGTTCAGCATGGTCAAGAGCGACTATGTCGAGCCGGTCGACGAAAAGAAGCTGATCACCGATGCGATTGGCGGCATGGTCGCGGGCCTCGATCCGCACAGCCAGTATTTCGACAAGAAGACCTTCAAGGAATTCCGTGAAGGAACGACTGGCCGCTTTGTCGGCGTCGGCATCGAAATGAGCATGGAAGACGGCCTGGTCAAGGTCGTATCGCCAATCGAGGGTTCGCCCGCTTTCCGGGCCGGCATCAAGAGTGGTGATCTGATTACCCGAATCGACGATACGCCGGTCAAGGGTCTTTCGGTCGATCAGGCTGTCAAGCGCATGCGTGGCGAACCCAATACCAAGGTGGTGCTGACGGTTTTCCGCAAGACAGAAAGCCGCAGTTTCCCTGTCAGCATCGTGCGTGAAGAGATCCGCCAGCAAAGCGTGCGGTCCAAAGTGATCGAGCCCGGTTACGCATGGATCCGGGTCAGCCAGTTCCAGGATCGAACTGTCGAAGATTTTGCCCGCAAGCTCGAAGATGCCTACAAGCAGGATCCGAACCTCAAGGGCATCGTGCTCGACCTGCGCAACGATCCAGGCGGCCTGCTCGAGGCATCGGTAGCGATTTCGGCTGCATTCCTGCCGCGCGATGCCGTGGTCGTGACCACCGACGGGCAGATCGCTGAATCCAAGGCGGTCTTCAAGGCTGCTCCGGAGTACTACATGCGCCGTGGTGGATCAGATGCGCTGCGTCGCCTGCCAGAAGCAATCAAGAGTGTGCCGCTGGTTGTGCTGGTCAACGAAGGTTCGGCGTCCGCGAGCGAGATCGTGGCCGGTGCGCTGCAGGATCACAAGCGGGCGATCATCATGGGCGCGCAGACCTTCGGCAAGGGATCTGTGCAGACCGTGCGCCAGTTGTCACCCGAGACGGCGTTGAAGATCACCACCGCTCGTTACTACACGCCGAGTGGCAAATCGATTCAGGCCAAGGGAATCGTCCCCGACGTGATGCTCGACGAAACAGCGGAAGGCAACCTGTTTGCCGCGCTGCGTCCGCGCGAAGCCGATCTTGAAAAGCACCTCGAGAGTGGGCAGGGCGCGGAAGTCAAGGATCCGGTTCGGATCAAGGCGCGTGAAGAGGCGCGCAAACGGCTCGAGGAAGAAGCGCTCAAACGCACCAACGAGGCGCCGAAGCCCTTGCCCGAGTTCGGCAGCACTGAAGACTTTCAGCTATCTCAGGCAGTCAATCGCCTGAAGGGAAAACCGGTGCTCGTCAGCAAGACGGCCGTCGAACGCAAGTCGGAAACCGAGACGAATTGAGCCCAGCCCCGGAGCGGCTTTTTCGAAGGGCTCCGGCACAGCAATCAGTCGAAGGATTCAGCAGAGCTGCGAAGCAGGATCCGCGATTGCAGCCGGATCGGATGGTGTGGTTCTGTGAACGCCCGCATTCAGCGGGCGTTTCTGTTTTGAATGTGCGCGATGAATGACGACCAATTGCTGCGCTATTCCCGGCACATCCTTCTGGATGAAATCGGCATCGAGGGACAGACGCGATTGCTGGAATCACACGCGCTGGTGATCGGCGCTGGCGGCCTGGGATCTCCGGTGCTGCTGTTTCTGGCGTCGGCGGGTGTGGGCCGCATCACGGTCGTCGATGACGACCTGGTCGATCTGACCAATCTCCAGCGTCAGATTGTTCACGCGCATGATCGTGTCGGGCAGCCCAAGGTCGACTCCGCGGTGCAGGCCATGATGTCGCTCAACTCCGGAATCGCGATTCGAAGTCTTTGTGAACGGGTCGATGCGGCGCGCCTGCTGGTGCTGGTCGACGAAGCCGATGTCGTGGTCGATTGCAGCGACAACTTCACCACCCGGCATGCCATCAACGCCGCGTGTGTGGCCAGGCGCAAACCGCTGGTCGCCGGTGCGGCGATCGGTTTCGATGGGCAGGTGTCGGTCTACGATGTCCGGCAGGCCGATTCGCCTTGTTATGCCTGCCTGTTTCCGCCCGAAGTCACCGTCGCCGAGGCGCAATGTGCCACCATGGGCGTGTTTGCACCGTTGGTGGGAATCATCGGCAGCGTGCAGGCTGCCGAGGCGCTCAAGCTGTTGGCCCAGGTTGGTCGATCGCTGGCAGGTCGTTTGCAGATGCTCGACGCGCGAGACATGAGCTGGACCGAAATCCGGATCAACCGGCAATCCGACTGTTCGGTGTGCAACAGGCGCCACACGCCGGCGGCCCATTGACTCCCCTACACCTCGCCCAGGCTGGCGCCGGCGCGCCGAGTTCCACATACCTTTACCCGTTCCAATGGCCAAACGAAACGAACTGAAAATCCGCAACTTTCCCACTGCCCAGGAAGACGCGGTAGCCGCGCTGCCAGCTGCTCGCTACCAGGGGCCGGAAAGCGCCTACAAGCTGGCTTTCACCGACGAAAATTTTCTGTTGCGGGAGGAATTGCGTTCGGTGCGCATGCAGCTCGAGTTGCTGAAGCCTGAATTGCTGCAACGCGAGTTGGGCATCGAATCAACGATCGTGATCTTTGGTAGCGCCCGAATTCTCTCGCCTGCAGAGGCGAGCGAGTCGCTTGTGCGGGCGCAAGCCGACGGTGATGAACAGGCGATCAGGCTGGGCCGGCGGCATGTGGACATGTCGAATTACTACGCGCAGGCTCAGCACTTGTCGGCCCTGGTGACCAGCCGCACCGCTAAATTGCCGAGGCCGGTGTATGTGGTCACTGGCGGCGGCCCCGGCATCATGGAAGCCGGAAATCGCGGCGCTGTCGATGTCGGTGGTCGCAGCATCGGTTTGAATATTGTCTTGCCGCACGAGCAGGAACCGAACCCCTACGTCACGCCTGAATTGTGTTTCCAGTTTCACTACTTCGCCTTGCGCAAGATGCATTTCCTGATGCGCAGCATCGCGTTGGTCTGTTTTCCGGGTGGTTTCGGCACGCTCGACGAGTTGTTCGAGGCCATGACTTTGATGCAGACCGGAAAATGTCGCAAACGCCCGATCCTGTTGTTCGGGCGTGATTTCTGGACTCGGTTGATCGATTTCGACGTCTTGGTTGAATCGGGAATGATTTCCGCGGGCGACGTCGATCTGTTTCGATTCGTTGAAACTGCCGAAGAGGCCTG
>JBDTQC010000306.1:0-4927 GCA_039932405.1 Ideonella sp. | reverse complement strand
CGCCATTGGGCCAATGCCTCGATGCCGTTGCCGACAATCTCGGCGCGATAGCCGAGCAGGGCGAGCTGCTTGGTGATCACCTTCTGGTTGATCTCGTTGTCTTCCGCGACCAGGATCAACGATTCGGCTTCCACGAGTTGCGTCGAATCCCATGCTGCCGCGCGAACAACCGCGGTTTCAGGTCGCTCAGCCACCGTTTCAACCGGCTCAAGCCCGGCTGCAATCGCCACACTGCGCAGAAATGCGGCACGGTGCAGGCACTTGCCGTCCACACCCACCTGGTCGGGCTTCTGGCGGCGCGGCCGCTGTCGTCGCCCAGCTTCGATCACAACGAAAGCCAGTGTGATGTCGGGACGCTCCAGCGCGGTTGCACGGCAAGCGCAAATAGCCGCGCCGGTGGCCTCCAGTGGGTCGGTGACGACGACGACGCAGCGGCCCGGCGCGACGTTGCGCAACCAGTTCAGAGCCACGGCCAGCGTCGGCGTGCACTGCGCTGCACTGCCCGCGTGGGTCAGGTACTCCGCAAGATCGTCGGCCTGGCCGTCGGTTCCGAGCACCAGGCAGGGCAGCCCCACCAGTGCTTGCACGAGCGGTTCGTCGCTGGCAACCACCACCGATCGAGCCATCGGCAGCCGTACGGTGAAGGTCGACCCTTCGTCAAGCGCGCCGTTGACCGTGATCTCGCCGCCCATCATCTTCACCAGGCGTTGCGAAATGCTCAGGCCGAGCCCTGTGCCGCCGAAGCGTCGCGTCGTGCCGACCTCGGCCTGCGTGAAAGGCGAGAAAAGACGGGCCAGCGTCTCGCTATCCATGCCGATGCCGTTGTCGGTCACCACCAGCGCCAACGAGTCATCGGCGCCATCCGTCAAGACGCGCAGCGCGCGCACCGACACCAGCCCCGGACGCGCCAACCCGCTGCTGAACTTGATGGCATTGCCGACCAGATTCATCAGCACCTGGCGCAGCCGCCCGGCGTCGCCTGGCATGTCGGACGGCAGCCGTGGATCGGTATACAGACGCAGATCGATGGCCTGGTTCTCGGACAGCCCGCGCAGAGAGTCGCAAACGCTTTCGACTACCACCGTCACGTCCATCGGCGCGTGATCGATCTCGAACTGACCGGCTTCGATCTTCGAGAAATCGAGCACGTCGTCGACGATCGTCAACAAGGCGTAGGCCGACTCGCGCACGGTCTTCACCATGTCGCGCTGGTTCGGCTGCAGCCGGCTTTCCTCGAGCAATTCAATCATGCCGATGACACCATTCATCGGTGTGCGGATCTCGTGGCTCATCGTTGCCAGGAATGCCGACTTCGCGCGATTGGCCTGCTCGGCCAGTTCACGCGCGTGCTCCAGTTCCAGCGTGCGCAGGTGCACCCGGTCCTCGAGTCCGGCATTCATTTCACGCAAGGCTTGCTCGTTGCTACGGCGCTCGCTGATGTCGCGCACGATCGTGACGAAGTGGGTGCAGGAGCGATCATCCGTTGTGGCAATCGGCGTGATGTCCAACTCGATCCAATGGGGGCGGCCGTCTTTGCGATAGACCATCAGCTCGGCGTGAACTGGCTTACCCTGGTCACGTGCCGCCCGGATTCGGCCGAACTCGGCAACGTCCGACGCCGGTCCGTAGAGCAGGATGGGCGACTGCCCGATCACTTCCTCACGCGTGAAGCCGGTTGTGCGGACAAATGCGTCGTTGACGAAAACGATGCGCGCGCCGTGCGGCAGCTCCTGCGCCGGCTCGGTGATGACCACCATGTCGGTCAGCTGGGCCACGCTGGCCTCCAGCAGCTGCAACTGCTGGCGCGCTGCGCGTGCCGCGGAAATGTCGCGAAAGTAGACAGACAATCCGTCGTCGGACGGGTGAATGTCGACGCCTATCCACATCAGCAAGGGTTCGAAGTACGCTTCGACGCTGACACCCTTCTCACCGGCCATCGCACGCCGATAGCCTTGCTCAAAGGGCGTGCCGACCAGGTCTGGATAGAGATCCCACATGTCACGCCCGAGCAGCGCTTCCCGACCATGCCCGAGCAGTTTCTCGGCCACGTGGTTGACGTAGGTGACTTTCCAACTGCGGTCGACCGTGAAGAAGCCGTCGGTGATGGTCTCGAGCGTGCTGCTCAGTCTGACCACCAGCTTCTGCGTAGCCAGCTCTGCCAGTTTGCGTTCGGTGATGTCCTGCAATGCGCCCTGGATGCGCACGATCCGGCCGTCGGCATCACGCACCGCCTCGCCCATCGTGCGGACCCAGAAGCGGCGCCCGCTGCTCGATATTTTCTCGGCCTCCAGATCGTAGGGGTCGCCGTGTGCAATGCAGCGTTCGACGGCTTCGGCCACGCCAGCTCGGTACTCGGCGGCAAAGGCCGCCAACCCCGCCTCCTGCGAGGGTGAATAGCCTGGCGGCTCACCATGGATCTGAGCCACGATATCGGACCATTCGAGGCGGCCGCTCGCGATGTCGATCGTCCAGCCGCCGACCTTGGCGATCCGGCCCGCAATGTCCAGCATCGCCTGGCTGTCGCGCAGCGCCTGCTGTGCGAGCCGGTCATCGGTGATGTCGCGAGCGATGCCGATGACACCGATCACCGCCCCTCTTGGTTCGCGGTACGGCGCGCGTGTCGAATGGAGCAGGCGCCGGCCGTGCACGCCAGTCAGCCACTTCTCGCTGGCGTGTACCGTTTTCGATGCAAAAAGGGCGCGGTCGTTGTCGAGCAGCGTGGCCGCTTCTTCGGCGCCATACAAGGCCAAGTCGTCCAGGCCCAGGATTTCCTCACAGGAACGCCCGACGAATTCGGCGAGGGCGTTGTTGCACAACAGGTAGCGGCCCTCGGTATCCTTGATGTAGACCAGGTCGGGCGTGCCATCGGCCACCGCCTGCAGCAGCTCGGTGCTGCGCTGCGACGCTTGCTCGGCCCGGGCGCGGTCGGAGACATTCACATGCATGATCACCGCGCCGGCCCGGCGATCACGTTCCAGTGGTGTCGCAGTGAGCAGGAAGCGCCGCTGCTCGGTTGGTGAGTCGCAGGTGTACTCCATCGAGAAGACGCTGCGCTCGCCCGCCAACACGGCGCGCAGCCCGCTTGCAACCTGCCAGGCCTGCGCCGCGCCCGGCCCAGGCGCAAGGTTGCAGACATCGAGGTAGTTCACACCCACGCCGTAATTGGCATCGAGCAGCGCGTTCTCGTTGCCGAACCGACGCCAGGCCTCGTTGACAGCAATGACAACGCCTTCTGCATCGAGCAGCGCGACGTGCGCCGGCAATGCGTTGAGCAGCGTCGCCTGCCGTTTCGCCTCCTGTTTTCGCAGCCGCTCTTGCGCATTGCGCAGCAGCGTGATTCGGCCGGCCCGGTTTGCCACGGTGTCGACCTCGCCAGCGGTCAACAACTCGAGCTGCTGCTCGGTGTCGTGCAGCGTCTCGATCAGCGCGGCGATGCGCGCCTCGCGGTTCGGTTCGGCAGCGGGTGGCGACGCTTTCATGGCGTCGTCGATGCGACCGCACAGACCTTCTGCAGATCCAGTGCCTGCATCAGCGTCGCCGTATCGCTGAGCGTGCCAATGATCTTGCGTGCTGGTGCGGGTTGCAGCCTGAGCAGCGTCGGGGTCATGAAGATGCCGTCGGCCAGCGCCCGATCGGGTTCGCTGAACACATCGACGACCTCGATGTTGTGGCGTCCCGCCAGGTGCTTGCGGCACAGGGTTCGCAGATTGGACAGTGCAGTTGCCGAATTCATGGCGTCGCCCGCGATGTAGAGCCTGAATTCGACGGTGTTCGAGCTGGTAGGCGCCATCTCAGGCTGCCACCGCGATCGGCGCGTCGTCGGCGCCGCGCAATTCGCGCAGTTGCGTGTAGCCCTCGGAGGCCTCGCCCTCGCGCGACTCGGTGGCGTACGCCAGCAGCGACTTCTCGGTGCGCTTGGCAACCAGTTCGGTCTGCAGCGATTTCAGGCGCACCTCGAGTTCGGCTTCCTCGGCTTCCAGTCGAATGCGCTTCAGGCGTGCCGCGACTTCCGCCGTTTCTGCGGCTAGCCGTACCGCGCGCTCCCTCTCCCAACGCAGCGTGCCCATCAGCACTTCTCCACCGGCGGTGTAGATGTCGGCCAGCGTGACGCCTTCGGCACCGAGCAGGAGTTCGCGCACCTGGTTTGAATGGGCGGTTCCGCGCGACTTGATGATCGACAGGCCGCGGTTGCGCTCACCGGCCTGCGCGAGGTAGCTGAGATGGATCCAGGTATCTGCCAGGGTCGAGACATGCAACGGTGAGCCCGTGCCGGCGCCGGAGGTCAACTCGTCGAGCAGGCTGGTGCAGACCAGCGTGATCCCTTCGGACTTGGACCAGTCGATCAGGCGTTCGGCGACACCGTGCGCGGTCAGTTCGTTGCCGGCTGCCGACAGCGCCGACACCGGGTCGATCACGAGGCAGCGCGCGTCATGCTCCCGTGCCAGCGCCTTGATGCGCACCAGCAGGGTCTCGGCGCTGCCGATGATGGTTCGTGCCGAAACCATGCGCAGCAAGCCGCTGGTCACGTGCTGGTCGAGCCGAATGCCGACCGAGGTGAGGTTGCGAACGACTTCGGCACCATCGGAATCGAAGCTGACGAACAGCGTGCGCTCGCCGCGCCCGCAGGCGGCTTCGGCGAAGGCACCGCTGAGAGTCGTCTTCGCGGTGCCAGGGAAACCGGTGACGAGCACCGTCGCGCCGCGGTAGTAGCCACCGCCGAGCATGGTGTCGAGCCTGGCCACTCCGCTGCCGATGCGTTCGGTGCTGACAACGGTGTCGATGCGTCCGAGCTTGCGCGTGACCGCCACATCGAAGCCGTCCGGGCCGATCACAAACGGTGCTTCGTTTTCGTCGAAAGCCGAACCGCGGTATTTCTGCACCCGCAGGTTGCGCTGCGAGACGCCCAGCGCCATGCTGTGCTTCAGCA
>JBDTQC010000305.1:0-4933 GCA_039932405.1 Ideonella sp. | reverse complement strand
GCATTTTCTCGGTCGGCATGATGCTGGCGTTCATCGCCTACAAGAACCAGTTCATCGGCCGCATCAGCGAGCTGATCGACAAGGGCGTCGATCTGCGCATGTTGCGCCTGCACAGCGAGCGCCTGTCCGATATCGTGCTGACGCCGCCGGAGGAAACCCGCTCCTACCGCGCTCCAGCCGACATCCATCCATCCATCAGCGTCAACAACCTGAGTTTTCGCTACGGCGAAAGTGACCCCTGGGTGCTGAACCGGATCAGCTTCGACATTCAGGCCGGCGAATCGGTTGCCATCGTCGGGCCATCCGGTTGCGGCAAGACCACTTTGCTGAAACTTCTGAGCAGCCTGATAGCGCCGACATCCGGGGAAATTCTGGTCGGTGAAGAACCGCTGTCGCATCTCGGCCTTGACGCCTATCGCAGTGTGATCGGCGTGGTGCTGCAGGACGACCAGTTGCTGGCCGGATCGATTGCCGACAACATCTGCTTCTTTGCGCCGCAGCCCGATCGCGCACTGATCGAACAATGCGCCCGGTTGGCGGCGATTCACGAGGAAATCCTGGCGATGGCGATGGGTTATGAATCGCTGGTCGGCGACATGGGCTCATCGATCTCGGGCGGCCAGAAGCAGCGCATCCTGCTGGCGCGGGCGCTGTACCGCAGACCGAAGATCCTGTTGCTCGACGAGGCCACCAGCCACCTGGATGTGGCGCTCGAGCGCGCGGTCAACCAGGCGGTCAGTCAGACCCAGATCACGCGCATCGTGGTTGCGCATCGTCCCGAGACGATTCGCGCTGCCCAGCGCGTCATCACCTTGCGCGACGGCAAGGTGTTCAGCGATGTTCGAACCGACAGAGAGGCCGAAGACCCGGCCAGGGTTCCCGACCGGGTGACCGGACCACTGCCCGCCTTGCCTGCCATCGAGCGGCCCGCGGCCGACCCAGCTGACGGCAAACCGGATTGATCGCAGCAACCGCCAGATGCGCTGACTGAACCAGCTCAGCGACCGCTGGCGTCCGGCAGTTCGATCTTCACCTCGAGCACTTCCAGATCGTCCTGTCGTTCGACGCTGACCTTGATGTCATCGGCGCTGATCGAGACATATTTCGAGATCACCGCGATCAGCTCACGCTGCAACGCCGGCAGGTAATCGGGCTGACCGGCACGGTTGCCGCTGCGTTCGTGGGCCAGGATGATCTGCAGCCGTTCCTTCGCGACATTGGCCGATTTCTTCTTTTCACCGAGCAGGAATGAGAACAGCGACATCGTCTCACCTCCCGCCGAACATGCGCTTGAAGAAACCGGCCTTGACCGGGTCGGTAAACCGCATCGGCCGGTCTTCCCCGAGGAAACGGGCGATCACGTCCTTGTAGGCCTCCGAGACGTCGGTGCCTTCATTGTGGATTGCCGGCACGCCATGATTGGAGGCCTGCAGCACCGTTTCGGATTCGGGAATCACGCCAATCAACGGAATCCTGAGAATTTCCTGGATGTCACTGAGCGACAACATGTGCCCGTCCTCGACCCGGGTCGGGTTGTAGCGCGTGATCAGCAGATGCTCCTTGATCGGCTCTTCGCGGTTGATCGCGCGGCGTGTCTTCGAAGCCAGCATGCCCAGAATGCGATCGGAATCCCGCACGCTCGAGACTTCCGGATTGGTCACCACCAGCGCTTCATCGGCGAAATGCATCGCCAGCAAGGCGCCCGACTCGATGCCCGCCGGCGAGTCGCAAATGATGTACTCGAAGCCCATGTCGGCCAGATCGGCGAGGATCTTCTCGACGCCTTCCATGGTCAAGGCTTCCTTGTCGCGGGTCTGGGATGCCGGCAACACGAACAGCTTGTCGACCTGCTTGTCCTTGATCAAGGTCTGGTTCAGGTTGGCTTCGCCATTGATCACGTTGATCAGGTCATACACCACCCGTCGTTCGCAGCCCATGATCAGGTCGAGGTTGCGCAAGCCGACATCGAAGTCGATCACCGCGGTTTTCAATCCGCGAAGCGCCAGCCCCGATGCAAAACTGGCGCTGGTCGTGGTCTTGCCGACCCCGCCCTTGCCGGAGGTGACGACGATGATTCGGGCCATCTGGGAATGTCCTTTCGATTGGTTCAAGTGGCATCCGGCCAGACACCCCGCGTCGAACGCGGGCGATCTGGTCGGAAGCAGGTTTGGAGCACGGTGATCAGATCTTCAGCGGCTCGATCACGAGTTTGTCGGCGCGCAACAGGATCTGCGCCGCTTTGCCTCGGACCTCGTCGGGCAGCGGATTTTCGGCGGTGCGGTAGATGCCGGCGATCGATACCAGCTCAGCCTCCAGGCAACTTGCATAGATTCGCGCATTGGTATTGCCCCGCGCCCCGGCGATCGCCTTGCCGCGCAGCGGCGCATAAACGTGAATGCTGCCATCGGCTATCAATTCCGCCCCGACATTGACCACCGCCAGCACCACCAGATCGCCGCCTTTCGCATACACCTGCTGACCCGAGCGCAGCGGCTTGTCTATCAGGAGCGCCGGAACCGGGGTGGGTACTTCAGTGACCACTTCCTTGATCACTTCCCTGACGACTTCGCGCACCGCTTCGGGCTTCTGCCTTTTCGCGGGCGTGTTGCGCGGCGATTCGGCCGTGGCACCGTCATCGCTCGCCTCGGCCAAGCCGGCCTCGAGTGCGCAGGCGTGTTGATCGGCATTGCCGCCACGCACCGCCACCGGGTTCATCCGGTAGCTGCGCAACAAGTCGGCCAGCGCGGCGAAATCGATCGACGGCTCGGTCAGGTCACGAACGGCCGACAGTTCGATCAAGACCGGATCGTGGCTGAAAAACTGCGGGGTATCGCCCAGGCGACTCTGCAACTCACCTCGCAACTCGTCGATGTCGGCGGTTTTCAGCACCAGCGCCACCAGCGACAGGCTTGCACTCTTGAGGTCAAAAATCGGCGGGGCACTCCCCTTCGGGGCAAGGGCCATGGGGCGGTTCAGCGGTGAAAAGATGGATTCTACGTGGCCGCTTCAGCAACCACCGATGCGCTGACCGCCAATCCGCTGCTCAGTTCAGCACTTCGAGCAGTTCCACCTCGAAATTCAGCGTCGAGCCGGGCGGGATCAGGCCATCGCCGACGGCGCGATTGCCATAGGCGATGGCGGCCGGGCAGGTCAACTTGGCCTTGCCGCCGGCCTTCATTTTCTGCACCCCTTCGGTCCAGCAGGGAATCACCCGATTCAAGGGAAACTCGGCCGGTTCGCCACGCTTGTACGAGCTGTCGAATTCCTTGCCATTGGCGAGGGTTCCGCGATAGTGAACCTTGACGCGATCGGTCGGTTTCGGGCTCGCCCCGGTGCCGTCCTTCAGGCTCTCGTAGACGAGGCCGCTCGTCGTCGTGACGGGGGCTGCAGCCTGCGCAGCCAACGCCAGGCCCAGACTGCCGACAACAACACAACGGCCGATCAGGCCGGCCCCGAGGGCAGCAAAAATAGAAGATTTCATGAAGGACTCGACGGGTAGAGGTTTCGGGCCGCGATCATACAGAGCCCGAACAACCCCCTCCCGGCCCGCGAGAGTCTGCCCAAGCACAAGCCGAGCGCCGTTTGGTAGAGTGCTCGCTGGATCACTGCAAAAGCGCTGGAGTACACATCAAGCCTGAATCCGAACTCCCCGAAGCCCCGGCGACTTCATTGGCGCCGCCCGATTCGGTCTTCAACCTGGCGATCGAACAGCAAATGATCGCCCGGGCGATGCGCAAAGGCGCGAGCGCCAGCCCAGCCACTGCGATGCCGGGCCAGGTGATGCAGAGTTATTGCGACGCGCTGACGACGCTGGCGCCACGCATTGCGCTGGCCTGGATCTGGTTTGGGGAGCCCGACGCCCAACTCATCAAACCGCAGATCTACTCGGGCCGGGCGCGCGAATATGCACAACACGTGAAGATCGAGCGCAATTGGCTGACCGCCAAGGGCCCGGTGTTTCGCGCCATCGACGGTCGACGCTCGGTCATCTTCAGCATTTCGCCGTGGTCGGTGTGGAAGCCCTGGCGACAAGTGGCCCGCGAGCATCACATCTGCAGCGTGATCGCCTTGCAACTGGTATCGAACACCGATCAACGCCGCGGATTGCTGGTGTTGTATTCCGACACCGAGCAGTATTTCGATTTTCTCGGCGAGCAGGTTTTCCGCTCGATGGCCGATCTGTTCAGCGTCGTCCTGTCGAAAGAAGCCAGACCCGGCTGACCGCCCGCAGGCACCCCGTGGCTCAGGCCAAGGTCGGGCTGGTATCGATGAAACTCTGACGGGCAAACAGCTTGGTCGCCAACTTGGCCAGATTCGCGTGGTCGGTACGCCAGTCGATCTGCGGAAACCGGAAATCCAGGTAACCCAACGCACAGCCCACCGCAATATCGGCCAGCGACATGTGGATGCCGGTGCACCAGGGTTTGGCCGCCAGACCGCGCGACATCGCCGCGACCGCTGAGTCGACACGGCTCAGCTGGCGGTCGATCCAGGCCTGGCTGCGTTCACTTTCCTGACGACCCTTCCAGGTCTTTTCCATGCGGGCGAGCAGCGCGGCGTCGAGCAAGCCATCGGCCAACGCCTCCCAGGTGCGCACCTCGGCGCGTTCACGGCCCCGCTCGGGCATCAGCCGGCCGACCGGCGACAAGGTGTCGATGTACTCGACGATCACGCGCGAATCGAACAGCGCATCACTGCCTTCCATGACCAGACACGGCACCTTGCCCAAGGGGTTGGACTCGAGAATGGCGTCGCTGCCCCAGACGTCTTCAAGCACCAACTCGAAGTCGAGCTTTTTTTCTGCCATCACGATGCGCACCTTGCGTACGTAAGGGCTGGTCAGCGAACCAATCAGTTTCATGGGGTCGATCGGGGAGATCCAGATGCCACTGATTCTACGGGGGCGCGTGCGGCGTCAATGCGACAGTGTCCA
>JBDTQC010000304.1:0-4946 GCA_039932405.1 Ideonella sp. | reverse complement strand
GCCCTGCGAGCAGACAGAAACCCACTGTGATGGCCGCCGCTTCGGTGGGCGAAAAAACGCCCGAATAGATGCCGTAGATGACGATGAAGATCGCGAAGAAACCCAGGTAGGCACGGCGTGCGGTTCGAAAGATGCGCGGCCACTCGAGCGGCTCGATCGAACCCCAGCCGTGGCGGCGCGACATGAAAAAGCACACGGCCATCATCGAGGCCACCATCAGCAGGCCCGGCAGGATGCCGGCCACGAACAGGTCGGAAATCGACAGGTTCATCATGAAGCCGTAGACGATGAAGATGATCGACGGCGGAATGATGATGCCCACGGTACCGCCGGCGGCGGCCGTGGCGGCGGCAAACCGGCTGTCGTAGCCGTCTTTCAGCAACAGCGGATGCATGATGCCGCCGATCGTCGCGGTGGTTGCCGAGTTGGATCCCGAGATCGCGGCGAACAGGCCGCACGAACCCAGCGTTGCCAGACCCAGGCCGCCGCGCAGCCAGCTCATGCAGGCATGGGCGAAATCAGCCAGCCGGCGCGCGATGCCGGCTGCGGCGATCAGATCGCCGGTCAGGATGAACAGCGGCAGCGACAGCAGACC
This sequence comes from Ideonella sp., assembly GCA_039932405.1. GTDB lineage: Bacteria > Pseudomonadota > Gammaproteobacteria > Burkholderiales > Burkholderiaceae_C > Ideonella_A. The sequence goes on along the minus strand of JBDTQC010000304.1, from coordinate 4,351 downwards.
GAAGAAGTTGAGTCCCTCGAACAGCGTGACGCCGACATTGGCCAGCGTGAAGTCGATCACCAGCGACGCGCCAACCACCCAGTAGCCCAGCACCAGGAAGATCGGCACGCCGATCAGGAACAGCACGACGACACCTGCCGACACGAGGCCGAGCAAGAGACCTTGATCCATGGATTACCTTGGTTCGGGGTGGGACATCATCCTTGGCCAAGGGCCTGGATGTCGACCAGAAATGGCTTGCCGTTCGCGTAACGACGGATGTCGTCGAGCAGGTTCTGCAAGACGCGAAAAATCAGCAGCGCCCAGGCGATCGGTGTGGCCAGATAGAACCACCACTGCATCACGTTGTCGGTGCCCTGAACGATCGCATAGTTCATCTGGACCAGCCTGGTTTGTTCGATCGTGTAATACAGAACGATCATGGCGAACACGATCCACAGCAGTGCATCGAAGACCATGCAGGCGAATTGCATGCGGTACGACATCCGCAGCCGGATGTCGTTGAAGACCAGGTGAGTGCGCTTGCGCACGTTGTGCGAGCAGCCGATCCAGGTGACCCAAAGGAACAGGTAGATCGGGATCGAGGTACTCCAGGGAATCATCCGGTTCAGCAGGAAACGTTCAACCACCGCGTAGACGATGATCAGCGCCATTGCCGAATAGGCCACCAGGATCAGCGAGCGTTCGGCGTTGCGGTCGAGCCAGCGCAGCGGCGCAAGAATCAGATTCATGTTGTGGTCTCCAGGCTGGCGTCCGCGCTGCGGAACTGCCGATGCGGGGGGTCGTCACGCCGCCCCCGCAGATTCAGCGATCGCTCAGCTTTTCCACCAGCGAACCGGCTTGACGTCGGCGACTGGCATGTTGGCCGGGATCTCGCGTGCGACGGTGTAGATCTCCTTGTAGACATCGCGTCCGCCCGACATCTTGTTGAGCCGCTCGCGCCACTCTTCCCAGGGCTTGGGCTGGAACTCCGGCGAACACATGTGTTCGGCCTTCTTCATCTCGGCGTCCGACAACACGGCCACCCGCACGTTGTTCTTGCCGAACAGCGTGTCGGGTTTCGGATTGGGTACCGCGCCGACGATCTCGACCAGCGCACGCTCCTGGTTTTTCTGCGTGTACTGCTGCGCATCGAACGAGGTCTCGAGCACCAGATCCTGCAGCTTCGGTGGCAGCTTGCTGAAGGTGGCGAAATTCATCGCCGTGTGTTCGGTGCCGCAGAAGAAGCGCAGGTCCACCGCCTGCGACAGCACCGGCGACATGTTGGCGTAGGCCGCCGCACCCATCCAGGTCTCGGCGCCGTCGATCAGACCCTGTTTCAGGCCGTCGAGTGTTTCTTCCCAGGCCAGCGGCGTCGGGTTCAGGTTCATCAAGGTCATCGCGATGCGGCCAAGCTGCGTGCCGGTGACCCGGTTCTTGGTGCCCGCCAGTTGCTCGACACTGGTGACCGTGGGCTTGTCGGCAAACTTCTTGCCCATCATCAGGCCGCGCAGCTCGCAGTGGCTGTACAGGAACTGGATGTTGTGCAGCCTGCGCATCGGCTCGCGCAACAACGCTTCGCTCTTCTTGCTGTACAGGAAGTGGTGCTGCGAAGCCCGCGACGGAAACATGTACGCAAAATCGAGCGCGTTGTAGTACGGCGCCGAGCCGGCCGAGTTCTGCGTGCTGGCGGTGAACATGTCGACGATGCCCTGCTGCGCCTTCTTGACGCAGTCGCCCTGGTTGCAGATCGCGTTGTTGCCGATGAACTCGACCTTCAGCGCACCTTCGCTGCGTTTCTCCAGTTCCTGGGCGAACCAGATCTGGCCCGATTCCTGGATCTTCAGATTGCTCTCATTGAAGCCGGCCGCACCGAACTTCAAGGTCTTGGCGGCGGTGCCGCTGCGCGCGGCGGCGGTTTGGGCAGCGGCGGTTGCCACGCCTTCGAGGGTCAAGGGGCCGACCAGTCCGGCGGCGGCAAACGCGGTCGAGCTCAGGCCGTAAGTGCCTGCGATCTTCATGAATCCGCGACGATCCAACGGTGTCTTCTGCGCCATCAATGTCTCCTTCGAAGGGTTGAAAAAAGCTGTCAAGAGTCGATGGGTGCCTGGATTGCACCCTCGACTCCAACAGGTGCGGCAAACGGGGAGGCGCGCCGGGCATCCTCGCGAATCATGTCGACGGCCTTCTCGGCCATCATCACTGCCGGTGCATTGGTATTGCCCGACACCAGCGTGGGCATGACCGAACAATCGATCACGCGCAGCGCTGTCATGCCGTGCACCCGCAGCCGGCTGTCGACCACCGCGCCGGCCGCCGGATCCAGGCCCATCGCGCAGGTGCCGCTCGGGTGAAAGATCGTGGCGCCGTTGTTGCGGCAGAACTCGAGCAGCGCCTCGTCGGTGTCGGCGTCCTTGCCGGGCTTGACTTCGCGCTTGATGAACGGGGCCATCGATTTCGACCCCGTAATCGCGCGGATCGAGCGCAGCGCCGCGATATTGGTGCGCCGGTCCCGATCGGTCGCCAGGTAGTTGGGCTGCATTTCTGGCGGCGCAAATGGATCGGTGGAGCGGATGCGGATGTGGCCGCGCGACTCGGGCCGCAGCTGGCACACCGACATCGTCATGCCGGAAAAAGGATGCACCTTGCCGCCGGCCATGTCGGCCGACAAGGTGGCGACGTGAAACTGGATGTCGGGCGTCTGCGATTCAGCCGGCAAGGCGCGCATGAAACAGCCGCCCTGGTTGATGCCGACAGCCAGCGGACCGGTGCGGTGCAGCAGCCACTGGAGGCCGAGCCGGGCCTGCCCGACCAGCGAATTCAACTCGTCGTTGGTGGTGGGCTGTGTGCATTCGAAGGTCAGACGGATTTGCAGGTGATCCTGAAGGTTCTCGCCCACGCCTGGCAGATCGTGCACCAGCGCGACACCATGTTTGCGCAACAACGCAGCCGGACCGATGCCCGACAACTGCAGCAGCTGCGGCGACTGGATCGCCCCGGCGGCCAGCAGCACCTCGGCCTTGCAACGCGCCATCTTGTCCTGGCCGGCCTGGCGATAACGGATGCCGACCGCCCGCTTGCCGTCGAGCATCAGCGCGCTTGCCTGTGCATTGCATTGAACGCTCAGGTTGCTGCGTTGGCGCGCGGGCTTCAGGTAGCCCTTGGCGGTGCTCCAGCGCCAGCCTTTCCAGGTGGTGAGCTGGTAGTAGCCAGCGCCTTCTTGGCGTGCGCCGTTGAAATCGTCGGTGCGCGGCACGCCGATCTGCTGCGCGCCGGCGATGAAAGCCTCGATCAGCGGGTTGCGCGCGCCGATGTCGGAGACCCGCAGCGGGCCCGATCCGCCATGAAACGCATCGGCGCCGCGCTGGTTGGTTTCGGACTTGATGAAATAGGGCAACACATCCTTGAAGCCCCAGCCGTCGTTGCCGAGTGCTGCCCAATGGTCGTAGTCTTCAGCCTGGCCGCGGATGTAGATCAGGCCGTTGATCGAACTCGATCCGCCCAGGGTCTTGCCACGCGGCCAGTAGATGCGCCGGCCGTTCATGTTCGGATCGGGATCGGTGTGGAAGCACCAGTTGTATTTGGGGCTCCACATCGTCTTGCCATAACCGATCGGCAAGTGGATCCAGAACGAATGATCGGCCGGTCCGGCCTCGAGCAACAGCACCCGGGTGGCGGGATCTTCGCTCAGCCGCGACGCCAGGACGGCGCCTGCCGAACCGGCCCCGACGACGATGTAGTCAAACTCCTCGGCCATTTGCCTGCTTGCTGTTGTGCTGCCGTTTCATCCGCGCCGTTGGAAAATTGCCGACGCCGCAGAGTGGAATGTCCTGTTTGGTGCAATCCATCATAAACTCATCTTTTCGGAATGAATCGTTCCATTTATTAGAGGTAACCCTATGGCTGGAAAGAAGTCGAACCCGGACAACCCAGCCACCGGATCGTCCGCCGAACGCAGCTTGCGGCTGCTCGCCAAGCTGGCCGATGAGGGCCGCGCGCTGTCGCTGGCAGACCTGGCGGCCTACCTTTCATTGCCGAAGGCGACTGCGCATCGCTTGTGCACGCAACTGCTCGACAACGGTTTCATCGCGCGCAACGAGAACGATCGTGAATACGTGGTCGGGCCGGCGCTTCGCAAACTGGCCTTCGATACCCTGAACCACGGCACCGTGCGAGGCCTGCGCCATGCCGTCATCGCCGATCTGGTGGCACAGGTCAGGGAAACCTGCAACTACACCACGCTGGATGGTGCCGAGGTCTTGTACCTGGATCGGGTAGAGGCGCCGTGGCCCTGGCGCTTGACGCTCGACATCGGTGCGCGGGTACCGATCCACTGCCCCGCCAGTGGCAAGCTGTTTCTGGCGACCATGCC
>JBDTQC010000303.1:0-4950 GCA_039932405.1 Ideonella sp. | reverse complement strand
GCCTTCCCGCTGTTCACCGACTTCGGCCACATCGCGATCGGCGTGCCGCGCAACCTCGCGATCAAGGCCAACGCCGACCCGGCCTTCTTCGACCTCGGCCTGTGCGGGCCGCTGCGCATCGACCTCGCCGACCACCCCGAATACTGCGGACGCTTCCGCACCCCGAGCCTGCGCAACGTGGCGCTGCGCCAGCGCTTCTTCCACAACGGTGCGGTGCACACGCTGGAGGAAGCGGTGCGCTTCTACGTGCAGCGTGACGCCGAGCCGGCGCGCTGGTACGGATCGTCGGCAACCAGGTTCAACGACCTGCCAGCGCAGTACCACGCCAACGTCAACACCGAGCCGCCGTTCGGCAGCGCACCCGCCCTCGACGAAGCCGAGATCGCCGACATCGTCGCATTCCTGAGGACCTTGACCGACGCCGATCAAGGCGAGAATGCGGCCAAGCACTGACATCTGACGAGACCACAACGATGCAACCGGTCATCCACAGCCTGCTCGACACCGATCTGTACAAGTTCACGATGTGGCAGACGATGCTGCACCGGCACCCGCAGACGCAGGCCGAATACACCTTCGTCTGCCGCAACGAGCCGGCCTATCCGCTCAGCGAACTGCTGGGCGATGTCAACCAGCAGCTCGATCACCTGTGCTCGCTGCGCTTCGATGCGGGCGAGCTCGCCTACCTGGGCGGGCTGCGCTTCATGCGCTCCGATTTCGTCGATTTCCTGCGCATCTTCCAGTTCCAGCGCGAGTTCATCAGCGCGCAGGCCAACGGCAGCCGGCTCGAGATCGTCGCGCATGGCCCGCAGGTGCACGTGATGGCGTTCGAGATCTACGTGCTGGCGATCGTCAACGAGTTGTATTTCCGGCGCTTCGATCACGCGGCCGCGCTCACCGAAGGCCGGCTGCGACTGAAGGCCAAGATCGAGCGGCTGCGCGAGTTCGAGAAGCTGCCGCCGCGCCGGCATCCGTTCGAGTTCTTCGATTTCGGCGTGCGGCGCAGGTTCTCCCGCGACTGGCAGCGCGAAGTCGTCGCCACCTTCAAGCGCGAGGTGCCGCAATTCTTCAAGGGCGCATCCAACGTGCTGTTCGCCCGCGAACTCGACCTGGTGCCGATCGGCACGATGGCGCACGAGTACTTGCAGACCTACCAGACACTCGGCGTGAGGTTGCGCGATTTTCAACGCGCCGCACTCGAGGACTGGGTGCAGGAATACCGCGGTGACCTCGGCACCGCGCTCACCGACGTGGTCGGCATGGATGCCTTCCTGGGCGACTTCGATCTCTACTTTGCCAAGCTTTTCGACGGACTGCGCCACGACTCCGGTGACCCGGTCATCTGGGGCGAAAAGGCGCTGCTGCACTACGAAAAACTCCGCATCGACCCGCATACCAAGCGCATGGTGTTCTCCGACGGGCTCGATTTCGACAGCTCGATCGCGCTCTACAACCACTTCGCCGACCGCACCCAGTGCGGCTTCGGCATCGGTACCAACCTCACCAACGACATGGGGCTGCAGACGCTGCACATCGTGATGAAGCTGACCCACGCCAACAACCAGCCAGTCGCGAAGCTCTCCGACAGTCCGGGCAAGCTGTTGTGCGACGACGAGACGTTCCTGGCATATTTGCGGCAGGTGTTCAAGGTCGATTCCTGAGCGGCGCCGGCGATCGCTGAACGGTGCGATCGTGCGCACATGACAGAGGGGATCTTCAGCCACATAATTGATCGGCCGCCCGCCTCGGCTCAACCTGGAGTAGCGCAATGGACAAGCGTCGGTTTCTGCTCGCAACTGCACTTGGGTCTGCGCTTCCTCTGGGAGCACGATCCGCCGACAAGCCTGTCCGCCAAGGCCCCGGGCTGCTGACGATAAGCGGGGCCATTGGCCGACACAATCGAGGTCCGCTCAACCCGGCGCTGGATCAGTTGCTGGCCAAGCACGGGGTCAAGTTCGACGACGCCTGGGAGTTTGACGCGGCCATGCTTTCGCGCCTGCCAGGCGTAACCATCGAGCCCACGCTTGAATACGACGGCAAGCCTCACAAATTGCGCGGCCCGCTGCTAAGTAGCGTAGTTGAAGCAACTGGCGTTGCGCCGGACGCGCCAGTGATATTGACATTGCGAGCGATCGACGGCTACACCGTCGCAGTCAGCCTGGCCGATGCACACATGTATCGCATGATCGTTGCGACCGCCATCGACGGCCTGCCCATGAGTCTGGGTGGGCTGGGCCCGCTGTGGGCGGTCTACGACGCTGATCGCTTGCCCGCATTCAAGGACAAGCCGCTCAAGGAGCGGTTCGGGTTGTGTCCGTGGGGACTGTATTCGATCGACGTGAAGAAGCAGGCCTGAAGAAGCTCGATCGCCACGATCGTAAATCGTGCGGCATTGGTACCGTCGATTTTAGAAATGCGGCTTTACCTGCCTGCCCGCAGTCAAGGCATGAAATTTCCCCCATTCACATCCAGCGTCGCACCGGTCAGATAACCGGCACCGTCCGACACAAGGAAGCCGACTGCTGCAGCCACTTCGGCGGGCGTACCCAGGCGTCCGAGCGGGATGCTCTGCGCCAGCGCGGCGTTCACCGCAGGGTCCACTTGCGCGGTCATCTCACTGGCGATTCGTCCGGGCGCAACGCAGTTGACTGTCACCCCGTCGGCGGCTACCTCGCCAGCCAGCACCCGGGCCAGCGCCATCAGGCCGGCCTTGCTGGCCGAGTAGTGCGCGCCGGGAACGGGGGTGCGCGTGCGGGCCGCCTGGCTCGTGATCATCACCACCCGCCCCCAGCCGGTTCGGCACAGTGCCGGCAGGCATGCGCGCGTGACGCGGAAAGCACCGGTAAGGTTGACGGCCAGGACACGGTCCCATTCTTCGTCGGGGATCTCGGCAACCAGCCGCTTGCGACCCTGGGTCTTTGGCGAGATGCCGGCGTTGTTCACCAGGATCGCGAGCCCCTCCCAGGCGCGCCCGAGACGGCCGAGTCGATCGGGCAAGGCCAGCACCTGCGCGGCATCGCCGAGGTCAATGCAAAGTGGCCAAGCCTCGACGCCCGCGGCGCGCAAATTCGCTGCAGCATCTTCGACCTCGGCGCTCACGTCCAGCAAGACCACGGGATGGCCCAGACGCCCCAGGTGGCTGGCAATGGCCAGACCCAGTCCGCGGGCCGCTCCGGTCACGAGGGCGACCCGGGTTGACGCGGGCGCGACGACGGACTGAGTGACAGATTCGGCGACGCCGAATGTGGGGTTCATTGGTAGGCTGTGCATGGTGAAGCTGCTCTCTAGAATCCTGGGTGATGGAACTGCGACATCTGCGCTACTTTCTGGCCGTCGCCGAGACACTGCATTTCGGGCGCGCCGCGACGCGGTTGAACATGGCGCAGCCGCCGCTGTCGGTATAGATCCGCGACCTCGAAAACGAACTGGGCATACCGCTGTTCCAGCGCGGCAACCGAGGCGTGCGCTGACCTACGCCAGTGCCGCCGATCGGCGAGGAACGCATGATCCTTGCGCCGCCCGTCGGAGCATCGGCTGGCGCGTCACACGTGGGTGCCGGCCGCGGCCACAACGGGTTTCCGGCCGCATTCGTCAAGCACGTTAGCGGAGCCGCTCACCCGTGGCGCAGCGGCGCGGATACGCTCTGAGCAGCAGCCGGCCGCGCGCAACGCCACGGATCAGTTCGGCTTGATCTTGGCCTGCTTGACCACCTCGCCCCAGGTGCGCCTTTCGGTCTGCACCTGTTTGGCAAAGGTGGCCGGATCGCTGCCGATCACGACAGCGCCCTGGTCTTCGAGGCCTTTGCGGACGTCCGGCCGGGCCAGTGCGGTCATCACCGCGGCGTGCAGTCTGGAGATGATCGGAGCCGGCGTGCCCTTCGGCGCGAAGAGGCCGAACCAGCCCTGCACGTCAAAGTCCTTGAAGCCGGCTTCCTGCATCGTCGGCACGTCGGGCAGGCTGGGAGATCGCGTCGGGCCGGTGGTGGCCAGCGCCCGCAGCGAGTTGCTGCGAATGTGACCGATGGCCGAAGGCAGGTTGTCGAACATGACGTTCGAGCTCTGGCCAGCAATCAGGTCCATCAACGCCGGCCCGCTGCCCTTGTAGGGCACATGGGTCATCTCCAAGCCGGCTCTGATCTTGAACAACTCGCCAGTCATGTGCGGCGTGTTGCCGGTGCCCGAAGAAGCGAAGAAAACCCCTTTCGGCTGTGCCTTGCCCCAGGCGATGAACTCGGCCACCGTCTTGGCCGGCACCGACGGATTCACCACCATCACGTTGGGCACCGACGCGACGTTGGCGATCGGCGCGAAGTCGCGCACGGTGTCGAAGCGCAGGTTGGCATACATCCACGGATTCACCGTCATGCTGCCGGCGGTACCCATCATCAGCGTGTAGCCGTCTGGATCGGCCTTGGCGGTGAGATCGCTGGCCAGGTTGCCGCCGGCTCCCGGCCGGTTGTCGACCAGCACCGTCTGACCCAGGATTTCGCCCATGGCCGGCGCGATCACCCGCGCAACGATGTCTGTCGTGCCGCCGGGCGAATAGCCGACTACGATCTTGATGGTGCGATTGGGGAAACCGTCATCGGCTGCCCAGACAGACGCCATCGGCACGCTCACCGCGATGGCACAGGCAGCGCCCACCAGCAGCGCGGACCGGCGTCCGCCCCGCTGGGGCCGCGTTGCACCGATGTTCTGCGCATGAGGAATCGGCTGGGTAGTTCTGAACATGCTGCGTCTCCTTGCTGTTTTGGGGGATGCGATCGCCGTCGCCTGATCGATGGTCGGGAACCAAGGGCTCCCGCCGGAATGTCTCGGTGGCAACCGGACCGGGCGCCACGCAGTTGACGGTGACGCCTGCAGGCGCAAGCTCCAGCGCCCGCGATCGTGTGAAGCCCATCAGCGCCGCCATGGGCGCGGAATAGACGCTCCAGCCGACCCTGCCTAGCAG
>JBDTQC010000302.1:0-4958 GCA_039932405.1 Ideonella sp. | reverse complement strand
CCACTCGAAACCGCCATGGCCATGGAAATGCTGCCCCGGCTCCAGAAGCTGTTGGTCTTTGCCAGGGAACGTGGCATCACCGTCATTTACACGCGCCATGTTCATCACGAAGACGGATCAGACATGGGTCTTTTCAGCGAAATCTATCCTGGCCTGGGAGAACGCAAGGCGCTAATCGAAGAGCACGAGGGCTCAAGGATTTACGCCGCGGTTGAGCCCCAACCCGGTGATCTGGTGATCAAGAAACACCGCTACAGCGCATTCTTCGGCACCGACCTGGACATCGTCCTTCGCAGCAAGGGAATCGAGCATGTCGCCATCGCAGGCGCAACCACCGAAGACTGCTGCCTGGCCACCGCCCGGGATGCCATGTACCGAGGCTATCGCGTCGCATTTCTTGCAGACGCCACGGGCACGTATGACTATCCTGACATCGGATACGGTGCCGTTCCCGCCGACCAGTTGCATCGCGTCATGCTGACGGTGCTCGGTGTCTCGACCGCTCATGTCATGACGGCGGCCGAGTTCATGAGCAAAGTGGCTTGAGTGCGGGTGTTCACAGCCGGCTGCGCGGGCTTGCGGCGGCCTGCGGCACACTTCTCAGCCCCAGGTGTTCAGGACCTTTCCTCCTCGACGCCTGATCAGCTGCTGTTCGGCGCAGAATCCGCGACCCCTCCACTGCGCGGCTCAATCCAATGACCCGAATCCTTTGCGCCCTGCTCGCTGCCCTCGTAGCCTCTTGCGCGGTCGTACCGGATCGGCCGGCACCGAACGGCGAGCCCGCCCACGCGCAGATCGCAGTCACCGCGCACCCGCTGGCCACGCAGGCGGCGCTGGCGATGCTTGACAAGGGCGGCACGCCGGCGGATGCGGCGGTTGCCGCGCAGATGGTGCTGGGCCTCGTCGAACCACAGTCTTCTGGACTGGGCGGCGGCACGTTCGTCATGAACTGGGACGCCGGCTCGGCGAAACTTACCGCCTACGATGGCTTGGCCTCGGCACCGTCGCAGGTGACCGCGAGCCTGCGCACCGACATTGACGGCAAGTTGCTGCCGAGCGAGTCCTCGCAGCGCGGCGGGCGCACCGTCGCGGTGCCGGGGACACTGGCTGTCCTGGCAATGGTTCACGCACGGTACGGCCGCCTCAGCTGGAGCGAACTGTTCGAACCGGCGATCCGACTGGCGGAAAACGGCTTTCCGATGCCGTCCTATCTGCATGGCATCGTCGTGCAGCCAAATGCCGTGAAGTACCTTTCCGACATGCAATCGCTGTACTTCGATGCGCAGGGCAAGGCGCTGCCGGTTGGCGCCACCGTTCGCAACCCGGCGCTCGCGAAGACGCTGCGCCGCATTGCCAGCGGCGGTCCTTCGGCTTTTCTCGATGGCGATGGCGCCCAGACCATTGTTGATTCGGCACAGCGCGGTTTCCGCCCGACGCTGATGTCGGCGCAGGACCTTCGCGACTACCGCCCCGCCGAGCGCGAGCCGATCTGCGGGCCATTTCTCGCCTTCCGGGTTTGCACGATGCCGCCGAGTTCTTTCGGTGGCATCGTTGTCCTGCAGGTCTTGCAGATGGTGGAAGCACGCGCAGCAGGGCACTACGACTTCGACGACGCCGGCTTCGCGCACCTCTACGCCGAGGCTGGCCAGTTGGCACAGGCGGACCGGCGCAAGTACGTGGGCGATCCGGACTTCGTGCAGGTGCCGACGGAGGCGCTCGCCGACCCGGCCTACGTACGCGCCCGGGCACAGCTCATCGACCCCGATCGCGCCGCGTCCAGGGTGCAAGCCGGCACACCTACGGGCTCGATTGCGACCCTGACGCCCGATGCGAGCGATCCGCAGACAGCCACCAGCCAGATCGCCATCGTCGACCGCGCTGGTAACGCGATGTCCATCACCACGACCATCAACCTGAACTTTGGCTCACGCCTGATGGCCGATGGCTTTGTCCTCAACAACGCGATGACCAACTTCTCCGCGGCGCCGAAGCCCGGTGAAACGATCGCCAACCAGATGGCGCCACGCAAACGCGCTGTCAGCTCGATGGCGCCCACCGTCGTGTTCGACCGCGAAGGTCGCCCCGTCGTCGTCGGAGGGTCCGCGGGCGGTGGCCCCATCGTCGACTACATTGCCTCGAGCCTGATCGACATGCTCGCCAACGGCCGCACACCAGCCCAGGCGCTGGCACGCGGGCACATCACCACTGCCACTGCGGGCAAGGTGCAGCTGGAGCAAGGCACATCCGCGGCTGCACTTGCGCCGGCACTCGCCGCGAAGGGCCACCAGGTCGAGCAAGTTCCGCTGTTGAGTGGCCTCGGCTTTCTGAAGCGCACGTCCGAAGGCTGGATCGGGGCAGCCGATCCTCGGCGCGATGGCAAGGCGCTGGGCTCTGACTGACAACGCACGATGCCGTTTCTCGGCTGGTTCGCCTGCTTCAACGGGGAGGCATCGACTTTGGACGAACGGCGCGCCATTTTTGTGGGCCTGGCATCGTGGTACAGAATCTCGCTCCAGTGCTGGCTCGCCTTGAACGACCGGCCGCAGCCCTCGACGAGGTGCGCAGTGCGGTCGCGCGAGGCAACAGCGACCAGTTGATTTCATTTTTTTCGACCATGCCTGGGCCAGCCCGGGAACCTTGTCGGCCTGAAAACGCCGATTCCACCTCACCTCTCCAGGAGCGCTTCCACATGATTTCTCGCAAATCCTTTCTGACCACGCTGGCCGTTGCGGCTACTCTGGCCGCGCCGCTGGCAGCTCACGCGCAGCAGTTCTTCCGCATCGGTACCGGCGGCACTGCAGGCACCTACTATCCGGTGGGCGGCATGATTGCCAATGCCGTCACCCAGCCGGGCAAGATCATCGTGACCGCCCAGGCATCCAACGGATCGGTGGCCAACGTCACCGGCATCGCTGGCGGCGCCCTCGAAAGCGGCATGTCGCAAGCCGACGTCGCCACCTGGGCCCAGAAAGGCACCGGCATCTATACCGGCAAGCCCAACGTACCCGGCCTGCGGTTGATCGCCAACCTGTACCCGGAAAGCATCCACGTGGTGGTCCGCAAGGGCAGCAACATCAAGACCGTGGCCGATCTCAAGGGCAAGCGGGTCGCACTCGACGAGCCGGGCTCAGGAACACTGGTCAACGCACGTGCCATCCTGGCTGCCTATGGCGTAAAGGAAACCGACATCAAGCCCGAATACATCAAGCCCAACCAGGCCGGCGACAAGATGAAGGACGGCTCGCTCGACGCCTTCTTCTTTACCGGCGGCGCACCGGCCGGCGCGATTGCCGAGCTGGCATCGTCGGGCAGCGGTATCGACATCCTGCCGATCGAAGGTGCAATCGCTGACGCCCTGCGCGCGAGCAGCGGCTTCTTTGCACCCGACGTCATCGCCGCCGATACCTACAAGGGCGTTGGTGAGGTCCATACCCTGGCCGTCGGGGCACAGTGGGTGACCAGCGACAAGGCCGACACCGACACCGTGTATGCCATCACCAAGGCACTCTTTTCGGAGCCGGCGCAGAAGACGCTGGCCAGCGGCCACGCCAAGGGCAAGTTCATCACCGTGCAAAACGCGGTGAAGGGTGCGGGCATTCCCTTCCACCCCGGTGCAGAGAAGTACTACCGCGAAGTCGGCGCGCTGAAATAAGGCGCTGCATCGCGGCCTGCACCCAAGCGGCTGCAACCGCTGCCGCACAACCTCGGGGTTTTGCGGCAGTGGCCGGGTGACCTTCTGTCTGAATGCCCACCGGATGCACGCCTTGAACACCACCACCCTGCCCGACTCGCAAACGCTCCAGGATCTGGAGGAGAAGTTCGACCCCGAAATGCGCTTTCGGCCACTGACGGCAACGGCCGCCACGGTCGTTGGCGGGCTGCTGCTTCTGCTGTCGGTTTTCCACTACTACACGGCCGGCTTCGGCCTCCTGCAGGAAGTGACGCACCGTGGCGTGCACATGGCCTTTGTGCTGGGGTTGATCTTCCTGGTCTTTCCGCACCGCAAGGTGCTGCTGGAAAAGGCCGCTGAACACCGCTTCTTCACACCGGGCAGCGTGCCCTGGTTCGACTGGCTGCTGGCCGCCGCCGTGGCGGCGTCGGTGCTGTATATCCCCTACATCTTCGATGACCTGACCTTCCGCGTCGGCAACCCGCTGACCGTCGACGTGGTGATGGGCAGCATCCTCGTGGTGGCGCTGCTCGAAGCCACCCGGCGCAGCATGGGCTGGCCACTGCCGCTGATCGCCATGGCCTTCATGACCTATGCGCTGGCCGGGCCGATTTTTCCAGGTCTGCTCAAACACGCGGGTGCGAGCTGGAGCCAACTGATCAACCATGAATACCTGACCAGCCAGGGCATCTACGGCGTGGCGATCGGCGTGGTGGCGACCTACGTCTTCCACTTCGTATTGTTCGGCGTACTGGCCACACGCATCGGCCTGGGCCAGCTGTTCCTGGACGTGGCCAGCAGCGTGGCCGGGCGCTACGCGGGCGGGCCAGCGAAGGTCAGCGTCTTCGGCTCGGCGCTGTTCGGCATGTTGTCGGGCTCCAGCGTTGCCAACGCGGTCACGGTGGGTTCCCTGACCATTCCGGCGATGATCCGCGTGGGCTACAAACGCGAGTTCGCCGCCGCTGTCGAGGCCGCATCCTCGACCGGTGGGCAGATCACGCCGCCGGTGCTGGGCGCTGCGGCTTTTCTGATGATCGAGTTCCTGGCGGTGCCGTACCAGACCATCATCATCGCCGCCACGATCCCGGCCTTCATGCACTTTTTCGGCGTCTTCATGCAGGTGCATTTCGAGGCCAAGCGGCGCGGCCTGCGCGGCCTGACTGAAGCAGAGATGCCGCGCCTGCGCGAAAGCTTCGCGATGCGCTGGCCGACGCTGATCCCGCTGGTGCTGCTGATTTCCATCCTCGTGACCGGCCGCACGCCCTACCTTGCCGCCTTCACCGGCATC
>JBDTQC010000301.1:0-4968 GCA_039932405.1 Ideonella sp. | reverse complement strand
CGTCGTTCTCGTCGACCGAAGTTCAACGACTCAGCTCTCATCGTCTCGAACCAAGCCCATAGCGGCATAGCGACCGCCGCTGCGCACAGGGCGTCCACGAGGGCCGGCGCAAGCAGCACCAGTGCGCTCGGACAGCACCGTGGTCGAATAGACACCGGCCAGCGCACCGCCGGTGGCAAGAACCGCCAAACTAGCGCGTTGCCGGCGCCGGCGGCTCTTCGCGGGTCACCAACCAGATGCCCAGGCACACCAGCGCGAGCGCCGCGGCATTCTTCCATTCGAGGATGCTCTCGTGCAGGAACATCGCCGAGAGCACGGTGCCGAAGACCGGGACCATGAAGTTGAACGCGGTTACCAGGCTGACCCGGTTGTACTTGAGCAGAATGCTCCAGAGCGAGAACGCCACCGACGACAGCAGCACCATGTAGATGAGCAGTGCGGTCGAGGCGAGCGTGAACCCCTCGAGCGAGCCTCCCGTCGCCCAGCCGACGCCCAGCAGCGCTACCCCCCCGATGGCCAGTTGCCAGCCGGTCATCACGACCGAATCCATGTGCTGCGATACTTTCTTGCCATAGATGCTGGCAGCCGCCAGAACGAACGCGGCGATCACCACGAAACCTTCGCCCAGCAACGTGAAATCGAAGTCGAGGATTCCACGGCCGAAGTTGACCACCATCACGCCGGCGAAGCCGACCGCACAGCCGATCGCCTTGGCGCGGCTCAAGCGGTCGTTGTGATAGATGAAATGGGCCAGCAGCACGCTGAAGAAGGTCCCGGTGCCGTTCAGGATTGAACCCTTGACACCGGTGGTATAGGCCAGCCCGATGTAGAAGAACACATACTGCAGCGAGGTCTGAGTCAGCCCGAGCAGCGTCAGCTGACGAAAGGTGCGGGCATTGAAATCGAAAATCGGCTTGCGACCGAAGGCCGCCACCACCAGCAACAGGAGGCCGGCAAACGCAAAGCGCCAGCCCGCGAACACCAGTTTGGACGGCACGTCGTTGGCAGCAATGCTGAACAACTCATAACCACCCTTGATCGCCGGGTAGGCACTGCCCCACAGCAGGCAACAGGTAATTGCCAGGGCGAAGACGATCTTGCGATCAGTGAAAAGGCGACTGGTGGTCAATTTGAGCGCTCCGGGGCAGCGAGCCTGCGATTGAATCGGGTGTGCGAAGGGGGGGCAATGTACCAGCGCTGGTATCGCAAGCTCGCGGCATCAACGTTCCATCTGGCCGGCTGGCTACCCGCTGATGCTCGCGCCAACGGTGCGGCCACCCCCCATGTCAGCTGCGGTTCGCCGTCGAAACCAGCACATCACCGTCCGATTCGGCGAGCACGTGCGTGGTGACACTGCCGAGCAGCCATTCCTCTGCAACATGACGGCCGTGCTTGCCGATCACGATCAGGTCGCACGCCTGCTCGCGTTCCTGCTCGACGATTGCCAGCGACGCGTTGCCGCGGCGGATGCAGGGCGTCCAGTCCGACGCGGCGAGTCCGGCCGCTGCCGCCATCGCATGCAGCTGCTGCACGGCGACCTGGCGCGCCTGGCTGCGATAGGTCTGGATCCTCGGGTCGACAACGCCAGCGTAGCGCAGCATGCCTTCGAACGGGACTTCATAGGCGGTCAACAGCACGATGTGCGCGCCCGGCGCAACCCGGCGCGCCAGCTCGATCAGCGGTGCTGACCACGCTGAAAAGTCGACTGCGACCAGCACCCGACGATAAGCTTCGTGGCCGGGTTGCTTGACCACCAGCATCGGTGGCTTGAGTTTGCGCAACAGCCGCTCGGCCGTCGACCCCGGCACAAAATGGCGCAGGAAGCCGGCGCCGCTTGCTCCCAGCACGACAAGGTCAGCGGCAATCAGGTCGGCGGCTCGGTCGATCTCTGCGAGCACGGCGCCTTGCGCCCACATCGGTTCGACATCAACGCCGTGCGCCGCGACCAGTTCACGCGCCAGCGTTGACAGCTCGACCCGAGTCTGCTCGACCAGCGTGTCTTCGGCCGCCGTGTCGAGGCCAAGCATCTGATGCAACTGAGCCAACACACCAGCGCTCAGGGCGTGCATCAGGCTGAGCTTTGCGCCGGATATGCGCGCCAGCATCGCCGCACGTTCGGCCGCGCGGCGCGCCGGGCTCGACAAATCGGTGGCGGCAAGAATTTTCCGCAAGGCAATCATGTGTACCGTCTCCTTGGCGCCTTGAAGCGGCGCGATGACAATCGGCGCAAGTGGATCGGACATGCAAGATCCAGTTCGGGACAGGCAAGCCGCTCGGCACGGTGCGTGACAATGCACAGGCCGTCAAGCCTGCACCACGATAGCCGTTTCCTGATCTCGTGCGGCAAGCGAATCTCTCTCATTGCGAAAGACCGAGCCGTTCCATGGGTACCGACACGCCGTCCGATTCGAATATCGTCATCATCGGCGGGGGCCATGCCGCCGCCGCCTTGTGCGCCGCGCTGGCCAACGCCGGCCAGGGACACCGCTTGCACCTGGTCTGTGCCGAGGCGGTGCTGCCGTATCAACGTCCGCCCTTGTCCAAGGCCTTCCTGAAAAACAGCGCCGAAACCAACCAGCCACACCGTGCCGACAACTGGTATGCCGAAGCCGATATCCGGATCCACCGCGCCGATCCCGCGTTGGCCATCGATCGCACCCAGCAGATCCTGACGCTGCAATCGGGAACCCGCTTGC
Organism: Ideonella sp.; assembly: GCA_039932405.1. Lineage (GTDB taxonomy): Bacteria > Pseudomonadota > Gammaproteobacteria > Burkholderiales > Burkholderiaceae_C > Ideonella_A. The sequence continues at coordinate 2,272 of JBDTQC010000301.1, read as the reverse complement.
CCTACGGACAGATGGTGATCGCGACCGGCACCCGGGCGCGCCGGCTGGCCGCGATTCCGGAAGGCCTGGCGAACGTCGCCTTGTTGCGCAGTGCCGACGATGCCCAGCGCTTGCGCAGCCAGTTGGTGGCCGGGCGCAAGTTGACCGTGCTTGGCGGCGGTTTCATCGGGCTCGAGGTCGCGATGACCGCGCTGGGTCTGGGGCTCGACGTCGAAGTGCTGGAAGCTGCACCACGCCTGCTTGCGCGATCGATTTCGCCCGAAGTGGCCGAACACGTGCGCCAGCACCATGAAGCTGCGGGGCTGCGCATCCGGCTGGGCGTGCGGGTGGACGATTTCTGCATCGAGGCGAACCATTTGGTCGCCCTGGATGTCGATGGCGTCAGCCAGCCAATCGATCTGATGCTGATGGGCATTGGCGCCGAACCCGAAACCGCGCTGGCCGAAGCCGCGGGCCTCGATGTCGACAACGGCATCCTGGTAGACGCCCACATGACGACTTCCGATCCCTTGATTTTTGCGGTGGGCGATTGCGCGCGCTTTCCAGAAGCCAAGAGCGGCCAGCGGCTGCGCTTGGAATCGGTGCAAAACGCCACCGACCAGGCGCGCTGCGCAGCCGCCAGCCTGCTGGACACTCCGCATCCGTATACGGCGCTGCCGTGGTTCTGGTCAGAGCAAGGCAGCCTGCGCCTGCAGATGGCCGGGCTGATGCCGCAGGATGGCGTGCGCTACCGCAGGGCCGGCGCCAGCGCGGCGAGCTTCTCGGTCTTTCACTATCACAGCGGCCAGCTCACCTGCGTCGAATCGGTCAACGCACCGATGGACCACATGATGGCGCGCAAGCTGCTCGATGCCGGCAAGAGCCCGGCCGCCGATCTCGTCAGTGATCCACAAGTGCCGCTTAAATCGTTGCTCTGAGCAGCACGTGGGTCGCCCTTACCCACCGGAGGCCGCCAGCGCAGCCGCATCGGCAACCACCAGCGCAGTCATGTTGACGATGCGCCGTGTCGTCGACGCCGGCGTCAGGATGTGAACCGGCTTCGCAGCACCCAGCAACACCGGGCCGATCGTCACGCCATGGCTGCTGGTGATCTTCAGCACGTTGAACAGGATGTTGGCCGCGTCGAGGTTCGGCAGCAGCATCAGATTGGCTGCGCCGCTCATCGACGAGGTGGGCAGGAAACTGCGGCGAATGTCTTCCGACAATGCGCCGTCGCCGTGGATTTCACCTTCGCATTCGACGTCCGGTTCGAGTTTTCTGAACAGCTCGGCAGCCTGGCGCATGCGTCGGGCCGCCGGACGGGTCGACGAGCCGAACATCGAGTGCGACACGAAGGCCACCTTCGGCTGCAGGCCGAAGCGGCGCAATTCTTCGGCAGCCATCGAGGCGATCTGCGCCAGTTGCTCGGCGCTCGGCTCGTCGTTGACGAAGGTGTCGGCAATGAACAGCGTTCGCGACTCCAGCAGCAGCGCGTTCATGGCCGCGAAATCGCTCGCACCGGCCTTCAGCCCGATCACCTGTCGCACATTTTCCAGGTGGTTGTCGTAGCGACCAACCGTTCCGCACAGCAGGGCATCGGCATCGCCGCGGCGCAACATCATCGCGCCGATCACGGTATTCGAGCGGCGCAGGATCGACTTCGACATCTCCGGCGTCACGCCTTCACGGCCCATCAGCAGCTGGTAATCGTCGCAATAGGCGCGGTAACGGGAATCGTCCTCGGGGTTGACCACCTCGATGTTGTCGCCGATGCGCAACCGCAAGCCAGCCCGCTTGATGCGCATCTCGATCACCGCCGGCCGGCCGATCAGCGTCGGTCTGGCCAGGCCCTCGTCGATCACCACCTGGATGGCGCGCAGCACCGGCTCTTGTTCGCCCTCTGCATAGGCCACCCGAGCCGGGCTCGCCTTGGCTGCGGAGAAGACGGGTTGCATCACCATGCCGGTATGGAAGACGAAGCGGTTCAACGACTGGCGGTACGCCTCCAGGTCGGCGATCGGTCGGGTCGCCACGCCCGATTCGGCTGCCGCCTTCGCGACTGCCGGCGCGATGCGCAGGATCAGGCGTGAGTCGAAGGGCTTTGGAATCAGGTATTCGGGCCCGAACGACAGGTCGTGGCCGGCGTAGGCAGCCGCCACTTCGTCGCTGATCTCGGCCTTTGCCAGCGCGGCGATCTCGCGCACGCAGGCCAGCTTCATTTCTTCGGTGATGCGCGTCGCGCCGCAATCGAGCGCGCCGCGGAAGATGTACGGGAAACACAGGACGTTGTTGA
>JBDTQC010000300.1:0-4972 GCA_039932405.1 Ideonella sp. | reverse complement strand
CAGCGTCGCGGTATCGGGCGCGGCGATCGCACCGATCCCGACCTTCGACATCTCAGCCACTTCGATTGGTTTTTCGGCCATCGTGGGGACGCCGAACAGTTCGACCGCCACCATCTCGAACACCGGAACGGCGCCACTCGTGCTGTCCGGCTTCACGTTCGGCGGTGCATTTTCCAGTGAGTATTCGTTGGCCGCCGCAAATACCTGCGGGGTCGGAGTTTCGTTGGCACCGGCCGGCTCCGCCGGCAGCACGTGCACGCTGGTGGTCCGGTTTTCCCCCGCCGACGTCGGCGCCCGGCCGGCAACGCTGGCGATTGCCCACAATGCCACTGGCAGTCCGCGCACCATCACGCTGGATGGCGTTGCCAGCGCTGCACCGGTGGGCACCATCGACCTGCAAGGCGGCAGCGGACTCGCATTTGGAGGGGTGGGTCTGGGGAGCAGTGCTCAGCAGACCTTGACGGTGCGCAACGTCGGATCGGCAGCGATCAACATCACGGCGCTGACCATTGGCGGCACGAACCCGGCTGATTTCAGCCGTACCGGTTCATGTTCAGCCGGCGCGCTGGCAGCTGGCAGCAACTGCACAGTTGTCGTGACATTTCTGCCGGCTGCCCTGGGAGCGCGTTCGGCGAGCCTGTCGATTGCGTCGGACGCCAGCAATGCATCCATCGCGGCCAACCTGGCCCTGAGCGGCGAGGGCCTGGCATTGGCCGAGCCCGTGCTAGCCCCGAATCCGCTCGAAGCGTTCCCGGCAACGCCGGTTGGCAGTACGAGCGCGGTGACCCGAATCCTGACCATCAGCAACCCGCGCAGCAATCCGATCAGTTACACCGGGACACTGGGCGGCGGCGACGCCGGCGACTTCACGATCAGCAGCGAGTCTTGCCCGACCCGGGCGATCCCGGGCGGTGGCAGTTGCACCATCAGTCTGCAGTTCAGGCCTGCCGCTGCCGGATCCGGGACGACCCGAAGTGCGTTGTTGTCGCTGAACTTTGCCGGCTCGGGTGGCGACACGACACCGACTTCGCCACGCACCGTTGCGATTTCCGGGCTTACCGTGGCCACGCTGACACCGGTGTTCAGTCTGTCGGCCACCAGTCTTGCATTCACCGCGGTGATCAACACCAGCGTGACGCGCACTGCGATCATCAGCAACGCGGGGAGTGCGCCACTCAGCCTCGCCGGCCTCGGCATCTCCGGTGACGCGGCAAGCGATTTTGCGCTGGACGCTGCCAACGCCTGCCTGGCCACCAGCGTGCTGACGCCGGGCAACAGTTGCAACCTCGTGATCCGATTCATTCCGACGCGGCTGGGCGCACGAGACGCGACGCTGTCAATCACGCACAGTGCTGTCGGCAGTCCGGTCTCGTTGACACTGCGCGGCACCGGAACCGCCACGCCGCAGGGCCGGATCGAGTTCACCAGCTTCTCGTTGGCCTTTGCGGACACCCAGGTCGGCAGCAGCACCTCGCTGACTGTCACGGCAGCTAACCGCGGTGATGCGGTGCTGACGCTCGGCTCGATCGGCATCACCGGGGCGGCGGCAAGCGCCTTCGAGCGCGGCGGCAGCTGCCAGGCTGGCAGCGTGCTGGCCATCGGTCAGGAGTGTGCGCTGGTGATCACCTTCCGACCGGCAGCGGCAGGCTCCAACAGCGCCACGCTGACGGTCGATTCGGATGCCAGCAACGGCGCCGGGGCGGTCGCGTTGAGCGGCTCCGGTACGCTTGCGGCAGCGCCTCAACTGAGCTTGCCTGCCACGCTGGACTTCGGCACTCAGACATTGGGTGGCCTCTATCCGACCCGGAGCGTGCAGCTGAAAAACACCGGCACCGCAAGCTTGCTGCTGAGCAGCATCGTCGTCGACGGCGCGGCGTTCGCCAATGCGAACGCGGCGGCGTGCCCGTCCAGCCTGGAGCCGGGCCAGACCTGTGACGTTGCCATCCGGTTCTCGCCCGTTTCCGCAGATACCAGCTACACCGGCAGCCTGCGGGTTTCGAGCAACTCGACTGGCGCACCCAACGCGACAACGCTGAGCGGTCGTGGCACGTCGGCTGCAGTGCCTGCGCTGGTCTGGTCGAGCGCCAGTCCCGAACTGGTATTCGGCAATGTCTCGGCCGGCAGCGTGTCGTCGAGCCAGACGCTGACCCTGCTGAACCAGGGTCCGGGTGGCTTGGTGTTCACGCTGATCAATGCGGTTGGCAGAGATGGCTCGGCCTTCACGGTCACTGGCGGAACGTGCCGGGTGCCGCTGGCCAGCGAAGTTGCGCGGCCGCTGTTCCAGGGTGAGTCCTGCACCGTCGAAATCCGCTTTGCGCCAGCCTCGGCAGGTGAAAAGACCGGTTCACTGCAGGTTGTGTCCACTGGCAACTTCCCGCCTGCGATGACGCTGCGCGGAACCGGATTGGCCGGACCAAGCCCGGTTCTCGAACTCTCGCTGACCTCGCTGACATTCGAGTCGACCCGTGTCGGCGCCCAGTCGCAGCCGCTGGAGGTGCGCTTGTCGAGCACCGGTTCAGGTGTGATCCGGGTGACCGCACTGGACGTCAGCGGCTCTTATGTCATGCAGAACAAGACCTGCCCGGCACTGCCGTTCACGCTGGCTCCCGGTAGCGAGTGCGCCGTGACGGTGATGTTTACGCCTGCTGCCCAGGGCACTGCGGCGGGAACACTCACCATCACCACCGACACCCAGAGCAAGGGCTTCATACTGGCGCTCAATGGCCAGGCTGTTGCGCAGGCGGATGTATCGAGTGGCGGGTGCTCGCTGGTCGACGGCAACTCGCTTGTCGATCCGACCCTGTGGATGTTGGTGTTGCTGGCGGTTGTTGCATTGTTCTACCGTCACCGGTCGCGCGCCGCCCGACGCTCGGACGATCGCTCGATCTGAGCCGGACGCTCGCACGCCTTTGAACCATCCCTAGAACGCACATCCTGACGGACGGGCCCATGGCACTCAAAAGATTCGTTCGCATCGCATTGCTCTGGCCCCTTCTTTTGCTGGTGGCAGCCGGCGCGAAAGCGCAAACCGATGGCTCGGTTTATGGGGTGCTGGACTGGTCGTACGGGCGTTTCGAACCGAGTGGTCTGTACCGTGAGATGCGCTTCAACAGCAACTCACTGACGGCCAGTTTCGTCGGCGTCAACGTCAAGCATGGTTTCGAAAGCGGTTGGACACCGGGCCTGACGCTGGAAACCTTCGTGCGGCTGCAGGATTTTCAGACTGGCCGCAACGATCGCGATCCGCTCTTTTCACGCAATGCCTTCGTCTCGCTCGATAGCCGGTATGGAACACTGCGCCTCGGGCGGTTGCAAACCTTTCTGTTCGACACGACTGCGCGCTTCAATGCGTTAGGCAATTCATTGGCTTTCTCGCCCGCCATGCGACATGTTTTCGCCAGTGGTGATCTGGAAGGCGTGCAGGGCGACTTCTACTGGGATCGTGCGGTCAGCTACCAGTCACCCAAGCTGGAAGGCGCGCTGGAAAATCTGCGCGCCAACCTGATGTACGCCGGAGGCGGTTCGGACGAGCGCGGCGACTACACCGGCGGAAGTCTGATCTATGCGAAGGGCCTGTTCGCGGCAGCCCTGTCCGCTCAGCGGGTGCATGTGAATGACGGCATCCGGGACCCCACCAACGAAACCACCTGGCAGATCGGCGCCAGCTACATTTTCGGCTTCGCCAAGTTGTTCGGGCAGTTTACGAAGACCAACGATCAGGGGCTCGACGTGCGCAGCAACATCAGCACGATCGGCGCCGAGTTTCCACTCGGACCGGGGCAGGTGCTGGCGCAAATCGGTGTCACCACTGCGAAGGGCCCGGCGGTTGATCGCAAACATACGTCGACCAGCGTCGCCTACCTCTACGCATATGACAGCCAGACCGATTTCTACGTCGCCGCGATGGACGACCGCATCAGGGGGCAGACGCGTGGCGCGTCGGTGGCAGCCGGCGTGCGCTGGCGGTTCTGAGGGCACCACCGGATTTGCCGCGCCGGCCTCAATGTTGGAGTGATGCGCATGGTGAAGAGTTGGCAATCAGCGCTCGCAGCGCTGCTCCTGGCAGCGGGAGTCGCAGCATGCGGCGGCGGCGGTGATCCCGCTGCCGCTGTAATGCCTCAAGCCGCCGCCCCTGAAGTTTCTGGCCGCGGACGGCTCGAGAGCGCGGTGGCGTTGAAGGTGGTCACACCTGCAGAGATCGTGACGGGCCTGCAGAAGCCCGACACGAAGGCACCATTGATCACGCCGGTCTATTCGGTTGCCACCTACCGGCTGGTCTATCGCACGATCGACGGGCGAGGCCGCGAACTGAGCGCCTCGGGGCTGGTCAGCGTACCGGTCAAGCCGGCCGGCTCGATCAGTCCGATCATCAGCTACCAGCACGGGACGACCTTCACCGACGCCGAGGCGCCAAGCATGCACGCGCAGGGTGACGAAGCGGCGGTGATCATGGCCTCGCTCGGCTACATCGTGATTGCAGCCGACTATGTCGGCTTCGGCGTGTCCAAAGGAGAAGAGCATCCCTATCTGCTGGCCAAGCCATCGGGCGCAGCGGTTCTCGACCTGCTGGCCGCTGCACGCAGTTGGCGTCGCGCCAACCAGGTAGGCGACAACGGTCAGCTGTTTCTGCTCGGCTACTCAGAAGGTGGCTACGTGACGATGGCCGCGCATCGCGCGATGCAGACCGAGCAGTCGCCAGACCTGTCTACGCTGGTCTTGACGGTTCCGGGCAGCGGACCTTACGACGTGAGTGCAACCCTCGACGAGTTGCTGCAGCGGGTTTGTGACCAATACCCGTTGCTCGGCGCAGTGATCAATCCTGGTCTGCTGCGCTACCTGGGATCGGATATTCGCAACGAGGTGCGGCGTGCGCTGCTGCGCGTGCTGATTCCGGGCGATGCCGACGTGACCTACCAGTCCGATTTCATCGACAACTTCCTGGCCGACGACCAGGTGGCGATCGACCGCGACA
>JBDTQC010000299.1:0-5001 GCA_039932405.1 Ideonella sp. | reverse complement strand
TGCCGACGCTGGCCAGGACGACATGCATCGGATCACGCAGGCAGCAACGGGCTGACGAAATGGCGGATCAAGGACACCTTGGAGGGAACCGGGTCTGCGATTGTGCACATCCGGTCCAGACAAGAAAAATCGCGCCCGCAGGCGCGATGTTCGGGATCGGTCGATCGAGGTGGCGCTGCGGGTTGCGGACTCGCTCAGCCCCGGTTTGGCGCGCGGGTGACGCGGGCCTTGCCACCGGTTGTCACGATCACCACCGGATCGCCCACGTAGAGGCGCTCGCTGCCGACGGCCTGCACGATCGCGCGCCGTTCACCGTTGCGCAATTGCACCAGCACCTCGACCGCTTCTTCGCGGGTGGCATTGCGCTCGACGGCATTGCCGATCACTGCGCCTGCGACCGCGCCAAGCACGCCGACGATGGCGCTCTCGCGATGCCCGCCGACCGACGAGCCGGCGATGCCGCCGATCACGCCGCCCGACAAGCCGCCGACGCCGCTCTGGCTGCCGTCGACGACGACGGGCCGGATCGACAACACGGTTCCGTCCTGCACCACCGACATGCGCTGCGCATCCTGGCGCGAGATGACATCGGGGCTGGATGTGGCACAGGCAGCGAGGCTGCCGATCAGCGCCAACGCGAACAATCGTCGAATCAGTTTATTCATGGGAGAGTCCTGTCAGTTACGGCGCGTTGAACGGCGCCGCCAAGCCGGCATGATGACCTTGATTCAATGGCCTTGCCAGGAACTTTGCTTGACTTTGCGTGTTGTTGCCGTTTTTTGCAGATTTTAGTCAGCCATGCAGGCGGCTGCTGCGCGGCACGCTGGCCAGCAGGAAATCCATCTGATCCGACAGGATTCGTCGGCCACGCAGGATCATGTCTTCATGCAGGCTGGGCACATAAGGCAGGTACAGCAACGCCATGTGCGCCTCTTCCGGCTTGCGATTGCCCTTGTGACCATTGCAGGTGCGGCAAGCCGTGATGCAGTTCATCCAGCTGTCGTGGCCGCCTCGTGAGGTCGGGACGATGTGTTCGCGGGTCAGGTCGTCGGCATGAAAGTGGCCGCCGCAATACGCGCAGACCAGGCGGTCTCGCGCAAACAGTTTGGAATTGGTCAGCGCCGGGGCCTGCCGCCAGGCCCGGCTCGGCACCACCCCGCGTACCGCAATGATCGGGTGAACCTCGATGCGCGACTGCAACCCGCTGACGCGCTGCATGCCGCCGCGCAGCACATAGAACGTCGGCCCCAGCGTCCAGGCAACGCCGTCGCACGCATAGATGATCGCCGCTTCTCTGGCCGAAATCCAGGATTGAGGTCGACCCGACACATCGAGTTGAAGCACTTCCATGAAAACTCCGCTAACCAGCCCGTAGCGTAATGCAATCCGCATGCCGTACTCAATAGGCACAGTTTCCGACCTCACGCGGGCGCCGCCATGCGATTGAAGTTTGTCTTGACTAACGCAAGGGTAAACCCGATGGTTTGATCGGCTTCGAGTCCCTCTTAGACAGCGAGCCCTAGAAAAAGCCGCCGAATTCACCTCGCGTGCAAGGACACAAATGCACCAGGCGTGGAAAACTGTGCAAAATAGAACGATCGTTCGTTTTAGTGGAGTCACGTGGCCGAACCCAGCAGCCGATCAACCGCCGCGCCGCAGCGCAGCCTGCACAAGGGGCAGCAGACGCGCAGTGCGATTCTCGAAGCCGCCTTGGGCCTGTCATCGCACATGGGCCTGGAAGGGCTGTCGATCGGCGCATTGGCCGAGTTGATGGGCATGAGCAAATCGGGCGTCTTCGCGCATTTCGGATCGCGCGAGGAACTGCAGATCTCGGTCATCCGCGAATACCACGCGAAGTTCGAGGAAGAAGTCTTTTACCCGGCGATGTCGGACGCGCGCGGCCTGCCGAGGCTGGTTGCCCTGTTCCAGCGCTGGGTGCGGCGTGTTTCGGTGGAGATCGATTCGGGCTGCATCTATATCAGCGGGGCAGTCGAGTTCGACGATCGGCCCGGCCCGGTACGCGACGCCCTGGCCGGCATGGTGCACGCGTGGCGCGATGCCCTCGAGCGGGCGATCGGCATGGCGATCTCCGAAGGCCATTTGCGAGAAGACACCGAACCGGCTCAACTGTTGTTCGAGGTGCACGGGCTGATCCTGGCGCTGCACCACGACGCCCGATTTCTGCGTGATGTCGATGCCCTCGGACGTGCCCGCAAGGCGTTCGATCGGATGATCGCCAGCCATGCCACCGATGTGGGTCGACGCGCGCTCGCAACGCGCCAGACAGCCGGCGCAAGCAGCCGCCAATCCGCTCGTTGATGCCTCCCGACAGGCCGACGCATCGACGCCCGTTATCCAGCAATCGTTGATTCTTCAGGAGTAAGGAATGCCCCAGTACAACCCGCCACTGCGCGACATGCAGTTCGTGATGCACGAGGTCTTGATGCTCGGCGACGCGTTGAAGGAGTTGCCGCGGCACGCCGAAATCGACGCCGACACCATCAATGCGGTGATCGAGGAAGGCGGCAAATTTGCCACCAACGTGCTGTTTCCGCTGAACCAGAGCGGCGATGCCGAGGGCTGCACGCTCGACAAGCAAAGCCACGAGGTGAAGGCGCCAAAAGGCTTTGCGCAGGCCTACGAAAAATTCGTGGAGGGCGGTTGGCCGTCGCTGAGTTGCGATCCGGCCTACGGTGGCCAGGGTTTGCCGCTGGTCTTGAACCAATGCCTGTACGAGATGATGAACAGCGCCAACCAGGCCTGGACCATGTACCCGGGCCTGTCGCACGGCGCCTATGAATGCCTGCATTCCCACGGCACGCCCGAGCAGCAGAAAACCTACCTGCCGAAGCTGACCGGTGGCCAATGGACCGGCACGATGTGCCTGACCGAGGCCCACTGCGGAACCGACCTCGGCATGTTGCGCACCAAGGCCGAACCGCAAGGCGATGGCAGCTACCGCTTGACCGGCTCGAAGATCTTCATCTCTGCCGGCGAACACGATCTGGCCGAAAACATCATTCACCTGGTGCTGGCCCGCCTGCCCGACGCACCGGAGGGCAGCAAGGGTATTTCGCTGTTCGTGGTGCCGAAATACCTGGTCAATTCCGATGGCTCGTTGGGCGAGCGCAATTCGATCACCTGTGGTGCGCTCGAGCACAAGATGGGGATCCATGGCAATGCCACTTGCCAGATCAACCTCGACGGTGCGGCGGCCAGTCTGGTCGGTGAACCGAACCGGGGTCTGGCGGCGATGTTCGTGATGATGAATGCCGCCCGCCTGGGGGTGGGCAACCAGTCGCTGGGCCTGACCGAAGTGGCCTACCAGAATGCGGCCGCCTACGCCAAGGACCGCATCCAGATGCGCAGCCTGTCGGGACCGAAAGCGCCCGAGCGGCCAGCCGACCCGATCATCGTCCACCCGGACGTGCGCAAGATGCTGCTGACCGCACGGGCCTACGCAGAGGGCGGGCGTGCACTGGCGATTCACATCGCGATGATGCTCGACCGCGAACTGAACCACCCCGACGAGGCGGTCCGCAAGCAGGCTGCCGACGAAGTGGCACTGCTGACGCCGATCGTCAAGGCCTTCCTGACCGACAACGGCTGGATCGCGACCTCGCACTGCATGCAGGTATTCGGCGGCCATGGTTACATTGCCGAGTGGGGAATGGAGCAATATGTGCGTGATTCGCGGATCAACATGATCTACGAAGGCACCAACACCATCCAGTCGCTCGACCTGCTCGGCCGCAAGGTGCTCGGCGACAGCGGCGCGCGGCTGAAGGCGTTCGGCAAGAAGATTGCAGCGTTCATCGACGAGGAGGGCACCAACGAGGCGATGCAGGAATTCATCAACCCGCTGGCGGAGCTGGGCGACAAGGTGACCAAGCTGACCACTGAACTGGGAATGAAGGCGATGAGCAATGCCGACGAAGTGGGCGGCGCAGCAGTCGACTACCTGCGCATCTGCGGCCATCTGGTATTTGCCTATTTCTGGGCCCGAATGGCCAAGGTCGCGCTTGAAAAGCAGGGTAACGGTGATACGTTCTATGTCGCCAAACTTGCCACCGCACGCTTTTACTTCGCCAAGCTGCTGCCCGAGACGGCGAGCCTGATCCGCACCGCCCGGGCGGGGGTCAAGCCGCTGATGGAACTTGATGCAGCACTGTTCTGAGAGTCGACCAACCGGTCCATGTCATTTCAACTACCAACGGAGACATTCACATGAAAAAGCTCTTGATTGCCAGCCTCGCCTTCTTCTTGTCCGCCGGTGCCTGGGCGCAGGCCACGCCGGTCGGGCTGTGGAAGACGATCGACGACGAGACCAAGCAGGAAAAGTCGATGGTGCGCATCACCGAAAGCAGCGGCGCGCTGACGGGCAAGATCGAGAAGATCCTCAACCCGGCCAAGCAGGATTCGAAGTGCGACAAATGCAGCGATGCGCGCAAGGATCAACCGGTGCTCGGCATGACCATCATCAGTGGCGTCAAGCAGAACTCGACTGACAAGGGCGTCTGGGATGGCGGAGAAATTCTCGATCCGAACAACGGCAAGACCTACAAGGTGCGCATGACACCGATCGACGGTGGCAAGAACCTGGAGGTTCGCGGCTATGTCGGCATGCCATTGCTCGGCCGAACGCAAACCTGGAACCGCGTGGAATGAATCGCTGCAAGGAGCAAGCATGAACCGCTTTACCGTCAGAAAAGTCGCTGTACTTGGCGCGGGTGTGATGGGCGCGCAGATCGCCGCACACCTGGTCAACGTCAAGGTGCCGGTCGTGCTGTTCGATCTGCCCGCCAAGGAGGGGCCGAAAAACGGCATCGTTGCGCGCGCCGTCGACAACCTGAAGAAGCTCAAGCCGGCACCGCTCGGCAATGCCGATGATGCGGTGCTGATCGAGCAGGCCAACTACGAGGAGCACAGCGAATTGCTGCTCGGTTGTGACCTGATCATCGAGGCGATCGCCGAGCGCATGGACTGGAAGCTCGACCTGTA
>JBDTQC010000298.1:0-5006 GCA_039932405.1 Ideonella sp. | reverse complement strand
CGGGAAAAGATGCAGGCCAGCTGCCAGGCGGCGGCCAGGCCGAGCATCACGATACCGGTGAGCCGCAAGCCGGCGCTGGAAATCAGCCAGTCATTCGGCACCTCTGGCGGACGCACCGTCAACAGTGCGCCCCCGAGCAGCATGAATCCCAGCCAGTTGGTCAACATGCTGGTCGCGATCACCGTGGTTGTCATTTCGGCGGGCAAGCCCTGACGTGCGTACAACCGATAGCGAAATCCCAGACCACCAATCAGGATGCCGACATTCAGGTTGAATACATAGCTGACGAAGGTGGTGGCCATGACCTTCAGCGTCGGCAATTCATGCCCTGTGACCCGACGCCCGAACAAGTCGAAGCTGCTGTAAACGGCATGGCTTGCCAGCGCCAAAAGGCCCGCGATAGCCAGTGTGCTCGCCGTCTGCTGACGCATCGACTCCCCGACCTTGCTCCAGTCGATCTTGGAGGCCTGATTGAACAGCAGGCCCGCAACGACAACGAAGAACACCAGCACCAGCAACCGCCTGGTCCACGGCCACCACGGCTTGTCTTGTACGTCGCGAGCACGGTCAAGCCACGAACCAGTGCGACCGGCTTCGCGCGCGGCTGGATTTTGGGGATGACTCATCGCAGGCCTCAGAGCCGGACCGCCGCCGTTCCGCGGCTCAACGCCGGCAGCATCGGTGCCCAGCGTGGGAAGTGCCTCAGGAAATGGAATACCAGCGTATTGCGAAGCACCGTCCAGCGGTTCGACGGCTCGAGCTGGTCAGCCTGGATGCAACGACATTCGTTGTCGATCAGGTGCTGCAGACGCTCGCTCAGGCGCCGATTGAACTCGCGGTCACGCACCACCAGATTGGCTTCCAGGTTCAGCGAGAGGCTCAGTGGATCGAGATTGCTGGAGCCGACCGTGGCCCAGTCGTCGTCGACCACGGCCACCTTGCCGTGCAGGGGCCGACGGCAATATTCATGGATCTGCACACCAGCTCGGATCAGGTTTTCGTACAGGGTGGACGCTGCCGTCTTGACGATCGGCATGTCGGGCTCGCCTTGCAGGATCAACACCACCTCGACACCGCGACGTGCTGCCTTGCGCAGTTCGCGAATGAAGCGATAGCCCGGGAAAAAGTAGGTGTTTGCAATGACCACACGGCGTTGCGCGGAGCGCAACGCCAGGCGGTATTGGCGCTCGATGTCGTCGCGGTGATGGCGGTTGTCGCGGGTGATGAACAACGCATCTGCATCGCCAGCCGGTGGCGGAGCATCGACCACTTGCCGGCGCATCGAACGCCAGCTCGGCTGCACCACCCGCGCCGCGACCCGGGCAAACTGGTGCAGATGGGCGACCACCGGTCCTTCGATCTCGGCCGAATAGTCCTGCTTGGCCTGCGGGCCGAAATCGGTCAGGTGATCGGCGGAGAAATTGATGCCTCCGATGAAGGCCCGCTCGCCGTCGATGACGATCAGCTTGCGGTGCATGCGCCGCAGCACGTTCAGGCGCAGGCCGAACATCCGTGGCATCGGATCGAACGCGCGAAATCGCACCCCGGCTTCGGTCAGGCTGCCGATGAACTGCGCCGACAAATCAGGCGACCCGTAACCATCGACCAGCACGTTGATCTCGACGCCGCGCCGTGCAGCGTTCAACAAGGCTTCATGCAACTTCATGCCGACCTTGTCTTCGAACAGGATGAAGGTCTCGAGCAGGATTTCTTTTTTGGCGGCTGCAATGGCCTCGTTGACCCGTGGAAAGAATGCCTCGCCGTTCTCGAGCAGCGAGACCTTGTTGCCCGCGCTCCACTGCCGCTTTCTCATAGCGTTACCTCGGCAGCCAACGGAGCGTGGTCCGACAGCCGGGACCAGGGATGGCGATCCAGCGTGATAGGCCGGTGACCGGTCGCGTTACGGACATAGATGCGATCGAGCTGCAGCATCGGAAACCGGGCCGGAAAACTGCGCGCGGATCGGCCGTGGGCTGTGTAAAATACCTCCTGCAGGCCGCAGTCGCACAAGATCTGGTTGGCACGCCGTCGCCAATCGTTGAAATCACCGGCAACGATCACGGTCGAATCATCCGGCACCTCGTCGCGCATCATCTCGGCCAGCAAATCGAGTTGCTGCCGACGGTGACCCTCGCGCAGCCCGAGGTGCACACAGAACAGGTGGATCTTGCGTCCGAGCGTGGGCAAATCGACCACACAGTGCAACATGCCGCGACGCTCTGGCCCCTGGATCGAGATATCCCGATTTTCATAGGAGAGGATCGGAAACTTCGACAAGACCGCGTTCCCGTGGTCTCCGTGGGGATAGATAGCGTTGCGGCCGTAGGCGAAATCTCCCCATATCTGGTCGGCCAGAAATTCGTAGTGTGGCGCCTGCGGGTAATTGGCGAACCGGCGCGCGTGGCCACGATGTACACCTTGCACTTCTTGCAGAAAGACGATGTCGGCACCGACCTCACGCACCGCTTCGCGCAAGTCGTGCAGGATGAAACGCCGATTGAATGTCGAGAATCCCTTGTGTGTATTCACGGTCAACACCCGAAGCGTCAGGGGATCCAATGCTGGGGCCGTCTTGACAGGCATGGCGGCAGTCCCGGTCATGTCGTTATTTTCCTTTGTAATCACCCCGAAGTTGTAACTTGGAGGCCATGGCAGCGGTGTAGGACAGTGGGAAGAATTGCTGTCACTGAATTCCCTTGAACGGTTGTTAGCGCCCGGCAGCGCTCTAAAATGCGACGCCTCGAGCCCCTGCGAACGGACCTGCCATGGACACCAGAACCTCGATCTTCCGTCTGCGCATCGAGCGCCTTCGCGAGGCCTTGAAGGATCAGGGCCTGGACGCCGTGCTGGTGCCTTCGAGCGACCCGCATCTGTCTGAGTACCTGCCCGAGCGCTGGCAGGCGCGTGCCTGGCTGTCTGGGTTCACGGGGTCGATGGCAACGCTGGTGGTCACCCTCGAGCACGCCGCCATTTTCGCCGACAGCCGTTACTGGACGCAAGCTGAAGCCGAGCTTGCCGGCAGCGGCATCGAACTGGTGAAAATTCCGACCGGATCCGCGAGCCACCACCTCGACTGGCTGACCCGTCAGCTACCGAGTGGTGCAACCCTCGGCGTCGATGCGCAGGTCCTCGGGCTGGCTGCGGCACAGATGTTGCGCCAGGCGATGCACGGCGCAGGCATCCGGCTGCGCACCGACATCGATGTCGTCGATGCGGTCTGGCCCGCTCGACCGACCTTGCCGGTTGCCGCTGTCTATGAACACCGCGCGCCGCACGCGGCCAGCACACGCCGCGAGAAATTGCAGCAGATCCGCGACGCAATGGCCGCGCGAGGCGCCAATCACCACTTGGTCTCGACCGTCGACGACATCGCCTGGATCTTCAACCTGCGCGGCTCCGACGTCACCTATAACCCGGTGTTCCTGGCCCACGCGCTGATCGACCTGCATCGGGTGCGGCTGTTCATCGGAACCGGCAAGATCGACCAGGCGCTCGAACAGCTGCTGCTCGACGATGGCATCGAGCTGGCCGAATATTCCGGCGCCGCGGCGGCACTGCAAGACCTGCCCGCAAAGAGCAGCATCCTGATCGACCCGAGGCGCATCACCTTGGGGCTGCGCGAACAGATTGCCGCGTCAGCCGCAGTGATCGAGGCGATCAATCCAAGCACGCTGCTGAAAAGCCGCAAGGGCCCGCTCGAAGCCGCATTCATCCGCGAGACGATGGCGCAGGACGGTGCAGCAATGTGCGAGTTCTACGCCTGGTTCGAACAAGCGCTGGCCGACCCGAATCAACGCGGCCAGATCACCGAATTGACGGTTGACGAGAAGTTGTCGGCCGCTCGGGCTCGGCGGCCAGGCTTCGTCGGCCTGAGCTTTTCGACAATCGCCGGTTTCGGGCCGAATGGCGCGATGCCACATTACCGCGCTACGCCAGAGCAACACGCCATCATCGATGCAGCCCAAGGTGCTGGCAACTTGCTGCTGATCGACTCGGGAGGCCAATACCTCGGCGGCACCACCGACATCACCCGTGTCTGGCCGATTGGCGATGTCACGCCGGCACAGAAGCGCGACTACACGCTGGTCTTGAAAGGCACGCTGGCCTTGAGCCGGGCGCGTTTTCCGCGCGGCACCTTGTCGCCGATGCTCGACACCCTGGCACGCGCGCCGCTTTGGGAGGCGGGTCTGGATTTCGGTCACGGAACCGGCCACGGTGTGGGCTATTTTCTGAATGTGCACGAGGGCCCGCAAAGCATTTCGCGCACCATCCCGGAGCCACAGATGGCCATGGAGCCGGGGATGATCACCAGTATCGAGCCCGGCGTCTACCGGCCAGGCCAGTGGGGCGTGCGGATCGAGAACCTCGTGCTGAACGTGCTGGCAACTACCGAAGATGGCTCGACCTTCGGCGACTTCCTCGAGTTCGAGACCTTGACGCTGTGCCCGATCGACACCCGCTGCATCGAGCGCAGCCTGCTGCGCAGCGACGAAATCGACTGGTTGAACCGATATCACGCGACGGTGCGCGAGCGCTTGACGCCATTGCTGGCAGGCGATGCGCTGGCCTGGTTGAACGAGCGCTGTGTCGAGATCTGAAAAGCAGACGGGGGAAGAATCACATATGGTCAACAAGAATACGATCTGCGTTTGGTACGACGGCACCGCCGCCGAAGCTGCCAGCTTCTACGCCGAGACGTTTCCGGATAGTGCGGTACAAGCCATCCACCACGCGCCCGGCGACTACCCCGCCGGCAAACAGGGCGACGTCCTGACCGTCGAGTTCACCGTGTTGGGCATCCCGTGCCTCGGGCTGAATGGCGGCCCGGCGTTCAAGCACAGCGAGGCGTTTTCGTTCCAGGTTGCCACCGACGACCAGGCTGAAACAGACCGCCTGTGGAATGCGATCGTGGGTAACGGCGGTCAGGCAAGCTCGTGTGGTTGGTGCAAGGACAAATGGGGGCTGTCGTGGCAAATCACGCCCCGCGCACTCATCGCGGCGATCAC
>JBDTQC010000297.1:0-5006 GCA_039932405.1 Ideonella sp. | reverse complement strand
ATCAGGTTGAACGGCGCACCGTCGCCAGCCTGCAGCAATGCACGCGCGGCCCCGGAAAGCGACGGGCAACACAACAAGCCGATGCTGGCCGAAAAATTCATCCAGATTTCCTGATCATTGCGTCGCGGCCTGTCCAGGCGGGCGTTGAAACACGGCCACCCTAAAAATCACCAAGCGAATTTCAGTTCCACCATACAGAATTTTTCCGAAATGCGTGAAAATGCCGCCATGAAGAACCAAGAAGAGAAGGCCCCATCAATCCAGGTTCTCGAACGCTGTTTCGCCTTGCTCGATGTACTGGCATCGTACCCGGACCCGGTGTCGCTGAAGGTGATCAGCGAGCGGACAGGATTGCACCCCTCTACGACACATCGCATTCTCAACGACTTGACGATCGGCCGATTCGTCGACCGCCCTCAAGCCGGCAGCTACCGTCTCGGCATGCGCTTGCTCGAACTCGGCAACCTGGTCAAGGCCCGACTCGATGTGCGCGAAGCCGCGATCGGACCGATGCGCGAGTTGCACAAATTGACGAACCAGCCGGTCAATCTATCCATGCGCCAAGGCGACGAAATCGTCTACATCGAACGTACCTACAGCGAACGCTCCGGCATGCAGGTCGTCAGAGCGGTCGGCGGCCGCGCGCCGCTGCACCTCACCTCGGTGGGCAAGCTGTTCCTGGCCCATGACGACCCCCAACGGGTCCGTGCGTATGCCACGCGCACTGGCCTGGCTGGCCATACCCGCAACAGCCTGACCGATCTGCCCGCGCTGGAGCGCGAACTTGGCAAAGTGAGCAGCAATGGGACGGCACGCGACGACGAAGAGCTCGAGCTCGGCGTGCGCTGCATGGCAGCCGGAATCTATGATGACCAGTCCCGGCTGATTGCCGGATTGTCGATTTCGGCGCCGGCCGATCGACTCGAGGAAGAGTGGCTGACCAGACTCAAGTCGACCGCGACCCAGATCTCGACAGCCCTCGGCTACCTGCCGCCCGCGCAGCCTTAGAACCATTCGACGGACAGACCAGATGCCGCAGCCCGAGAATCGCGGAAGCTGCCGCGGCTTGTCGACCTGTCAGGAAGTCAGTTTGGGAAGATGGGTGTGCGTCGGCGCCATCGACACGCCGGGCAGCGATTCCATCAGCCAGCGACGCACGCGTTCAGCATCGCCGAGCCGTGAATATTTGCCGGCCGAATCGAGGAACACCATGATCAGCTTGCGCCCCGCCAATTTGGCCTGCATCACCATGCAACGTCCGGCCTCGGAGATGTAGCCGGTTTTCTGCAGGCCGATTTCCCAACTCGGGTTCAACACCAGGCTGTTCGTCGTACGGTACTGGAGTTGCCGGTCGCCAACGTACACGGCATATTCGGGCGAGGTGGACAGTTCGCGGATGATCGGATGGCCATACGCAGTCTTGACCAGGGTTGCCAGATCGCGCGCGCTTGACTGGTTCTGGCTTGACAGACCCGTCGGATCGTTGAAGCGCGTATCAGCCATCTGCAGTTCGCGCGCCTTGCGGTTCATCGCGGCGACAAATGCCGGCAAACCGTTCGGATAGTGACGTCCCAGCGCGTGGGCGGCCCGGTTTTCACTCGACATCAATGCCAGGTGCAACATTTCACCGCGTGTCAGCTGGGTACCCACGCGCAGCCGTGAACGGCTGTTTTTCTCGGTATCGACATCTTCGTCGGTGACCGTCAGGATTTCGTCGGGCGGCAAGTTCGCCTCGACAACGACCAACGCGGTCATCAGCTTGGTGATCGACGCGATCGGCAGGACGGCCATCGGATTCTTGCTGAACAGAACCTCGTTCGTATCTTGATCGAGCACCAGCGCGACACTGGATTTCAGATCGAGTGCATCCATGGTCTGGTGCAGCCCATACATCTGACCGAACGAAGCCGCCATGGGCTCGACTCGAACGGGGGCAGACCGCACCACGCGACGCGAGTGGTGGGCGGCCGCTTTCGGCTTGGCCCGGTGCGCATGACGCATGCTTTTCGACGCAACCGCCTTTTTGCCCGAAGCGCCAGCCAAGGCGGTTGGCGATACCGACATCAGGCCCAAGCCGGCCACAATCGAACAAATTGATACGAACTTGCCCAATGCGTGCACGCCAACTCCCTGAAAAACAGTTCAGCCAGTTTAGATCATCACAAAAATGCACGCAAGATCAAAAACTTACCCGATGTTCCTCAAGTGAACAATCGGGGATGTCTCTTGTGACAATCAGCCCTGCGCCGGCACCCGCTCAGTCTTGCTGTGCAGCTTGTTGAGGGCTGCCAGATAAGCCTTCGCAGAAGCAACAACGATGTCAGGGTCTGATCCGACGCCATTGACGACCCGGCCACCATGTTGCAGCCGAACCGTCACTTCTCCCTGCGATTCTGTACTGCCGGACGTGATCGCATTGACGGAATAGAGCAGCATTTCGGCGCCACTTGCAATGCGCGATTCGATCGCCTTCAAACTGGCGTCGACCGGCCCGTTGCCATCGCTTTCAGCAGTGTGTTCGACATCGCCCGCTGAAAAGGCGACCGTTGCATGCGGACGCTCGCCGGTTTCAGAGTGCTGTGAAAGCGACAGCAGCTGGAAATGATCGTGGGCCGCCGCACTGGCCTCGTCCATCACCAGTGCCGTGATGTCTTCGTCGAAGATGTCGCTCTTGCGATCGGCCAGTTCCTTGAAGCGCGCGAAGGCGGCATTGACATCGGCCTCCGATTGCATTTCGATGCCAAGTTCATGCAGGCGTTGTTTGAAGGCATTGCGGCCGCTCAGCTTGCCCAGCACGATCTTGTTGGCTGCCCAGCCGACATCTTCGGCGCGCATGATCTCGTAGGTGTCACGAGCCTTCAGCACCCCATCCTGATGAATGCCCGAGGCATGCGCGAACGCATTGGCGCCAACCACGGCCTTGTTCGGCTGGACGACGAATCCGGTCGTCTGTGATACCAGCCGGGAAGCCGGAACGATGTGCGAGATATCGATGCCGATGTCGAGCTTGTAGTAATCGTGGCGGGTACGCACCGCCATCACGACTTCCTCGAGCGAGCAGTTGCCGGCACGCTCGCCGAGGCCGTTGATCGTGCACTCGACCTGCCGTGCTCCGCCGATCATCACGCCGGCCAGTGAATTGGCGACTGCCATGCCGAGGTCGTTATGGCAATGAACCGACCAGACCGCCTTGTCGGAGTTCGGGATGCGTTCGCGCAGGCTGCGAATGAACTTGCCATACAGCTCCGGGACTGCGTAACCCACCGTGTCGGGAATGTTGATCGTGGTCGCACCTTCCTTGATCACTTCCTCGATGACGCGACACAGGAAGTCGGGATCCGACCGATAGCCGTCTTCGGGCGAAAACTCGACATCATCGTTCAGGTTGCGCGCGAAGCGGGTCGACAGCCGAGCCTGCTCGAACACCTGATCGGGCGTCATGCGCAGCTTCTTTTCCATGTGCAGCGCGCTGGTGGCGAGAAACAGATGCAGGCGGGTTGAATGCCCGCCCTCGAGCGCCTGCGCGGCCAGCGTGATGTCGCGATCGTTGGCGCGCGCCAGTGAACAGATGGTGCTGTCCTTGATTGCCAGCGCGATCGCTCGCACTGCCTCGAAATCGCCGTTCGACGAGGCGGCGAAGCCGGCTTCGATGACATCGACCTTCAGGCGTTCGAGCTGGCGGGCGATGCGCAGTTTTTCGTCCTTCGTCATCGATGCGCCGGGCGACTGCTCGCCATCGCGCAAGGTGGTGTCGAAGATGATCAGCTTGTTGGCATTGCTCATGAAAGTCTCCGGGTAAAGCACAAAACAAAAAGCCCGCTGCGAGTGCAAGCGGGCCGTTGGGACGAAAACGAAAGACGTGAACGATCAGCGGGCCCGGTGCACCTTTGAGAGTAGTGATAGCAGGATTGCGCTGACGAAGTTCATGGCGCAGATATTAGCACGCAGATCGGCAAGCCTCATCAACGATGCAGACCTTCCTCTTCGGGTTCGTCGGTCGATGTGGCAATCACGCTGACCGGCCGACCCTTGGCACGCCGCCAGACGTAGACGGCGTAGCCTGAAAAGCCGTAGATGCAGAAGATCGCGAACAGCACCAACGGCGGGTGCACATTGATCAGCGCGATGCCAAGCGCAATGGCAACGATGACGATGAAGGGGACCGAGCGCTTGAAGCTCACATCCTTGAAACTGTAGAACGGGACGTTGGTGACCATTGTCAGGCCGGCATACAAGGTCATCGCGAAAGCCGTCCATACCAGCCACGCGCCCTCGCGCGCACCCTTGAACCCGAGATCGTCAAATACCCAGACGAAGCCCATCACCAACGCGGCTGCAGCGGGGCTCGGAAGTCCTTGGAAAAAGCGCTTGTCGACGACCGAAAGATTGGTGTTGAACCGAGCCAGCCGCAAGGCAGCGCACGCGCAATACACGAAGGCCGCAACCCAGCCGAGCTTGCCGAGTCCTTTCAGCGCCCACTCGTAGACGATCAGACCCGGGGCGGCACCGAACGAGACCATGTCGGACAGGCTGTCCATCTGCTCGCCGAAGGTACTTTGTGTATTGGTCAGGCGCGCCACCCGCCCGTCCAGACTGTCGAGGACCATCGCACAAAAGACACCGATTGCTGCCTGATCGAAGCGCCCGTTCATCGCCATCACGATCGCATAGAAGCCTCCGAACAACGCGGCCAGCGTGAACAGGTTGGGCAGCACGTAAATGCCCTTGCGACGCGGCCTTGCCGGTAGATCGTCCGACGTTTGATCGTTCATGGGAACCTAGGATACATCAGCGTCCTGGTCGCAAAAGTAGGCAAAGACGCCGCCAAATGCCTGCGCGTCCCCGATGCCCTCCTGAACATCGGCATCTCCGTCTTGACCCGGCATCCGACCCCTGCCGGCCACTGCCCCTGCGCAGCGGCGGCATACGCAATTGGACAGGCCATGTCCAGCAGATCCCACCTGACGACAAACTCAGTTGCGGCTCTTGTCGACCAGCTTGTTGGC
>JBDTQC010000296.1:0-5023 GCA_039932405.1 Ideonella sp. | reverse complement strand
TCAACACGCGCGCGCTCGGTGCGGCTTCCCTGAATCCGGCCAGCGCCTCGATCCCGTTCACGCCGGGCATGTGGTTGTCGAGCAGGATCACGTCAGGTTGAGTGGCGGTTGCGCGGCGATGCGCCTCGTTCGCGTCGCCGGCCTCGCCGACGATGTCGAAGCGACTGTCACCGGCCAGCAAGGCGATCAGCCCGCGCCTGAACAGCGTGTGATCGTCGACCACCATCACCCGAATCGCGCCCGCTGCCGTCATGCCGCCAGCCCCAGGCGTTGCGGCAGCGTCAACACGACGCAGGTGCCGGAGCCGGGAACGGACTCGACATCGACATTGGCGCCGATGTGTCGAGCGCGCTCCCGCATGATCCGGATGCCGACGTGCGTCTCGTCGGCGGCAGCGCCGGGGGCTGCAAAGCCGCAGCCATCATCGCGAACCTCGAACCGCCATTGCGGCGCCTGCTGAACCTCGACCCAGACCTGCCGCGCCTGGGCGTGCTTGCGAACGTTCGATAGCGCCTCCTGCACCACGTGCAGCACCTGCACCTGAACATCGGCGGGCAGTGGCAGGCCGTCACCGTCGATTTCGAGGTGCGTGACCAGACCGGTCTGATGTTCGAACTTTCTCAAGGTGGTTTTCAACGCCGGCGCAATGTCTTCGGCGTTGGTGCGGGTGCGGAAGTGAACCAGCAACTCGCGCACGTCGCCCAGGCTCTCCTGCACGCCGACATCCAGTTCGCGCAGCGTGCGGTCGACCATGACCGCATCGCCGTTCTGCAGGCTGCTGCGCATCAGGCCGATCTGGATCTTCAGGAAGGCCAGGCTCTGGGCAATCGAATCATGCAGCTCACGCGCGATGAAGCCACGTTCTTCGGCGATCGCCTGCTCACGCAGCAGCGCTGCGGCGCGCAGCCCTTCGATGGCACCGGCCAGGTGGCTCGCGATTGTCTCCAGCAGCGCACGATCGTCGCTCGACAATTCGCGTTGCACGCGGTAGAACAGGTTCAACTCACCGACCAGACGCTCCTGCAGACGGACCGGCACGCTGACGATGGTTTCATAGCCGGCGCGCGCGCAATGTCCCAGACGCGTCGATTGACCTTCAGGCGAGATCGGAATCACGCGCGTCTCGGCCTGGCCCTGCGGCTGTCCGCAGAAGCAATCGCCGGTCGGGATGCAATGCTCCTCATCGATCATTGCCTGGGGCAGGCAATCCGAGGCCAGCATCAGGTAGCGCTGGTTCGATTCGTCCGACCAGCGCACCGCCGATGCGTCCGCCCCGCCCGCGATTCGTGCCTGGTGAGCGATGCCCTTGGCGAGTTCGTCGAGCGTTGCTGCACGTGCCACGAACGCTGCGGCCTCGTACAGCACGGAAAGGCGGGCATGCTCAGCC
The DNA here is from genome assembly GCA_039932405.1 of Ideonella sp. Lineage (GTDB taxonomy): Bacteria > Pseudomonadota > Gammaproteobacteria > Burkholderiales > Burkholderiaceae_C > Ideonella_A. The sequence goes on along the minus strand of JBDTQC010000296.1, from coordinate 3,636 downwards.
TCCAGGCTTGCGGTCTTTTGCTGCACCTTGGTTTCGAGGTTGTCATACAGGGTTTGCAGCTTCTCTGCCATCTGGTTGAAACCAGCGGCCAGCTTGCCGATTTCGTCGCTACCGGGGACGTCGACGCGAACCGCGAGATCACCCGCTTCGACGCGTGCAAGACCGGCTTGCAGACGCGCCAGCGGGTTGAAAACGAACAGGTAGGCGAAATACAGCATCGCGACCGCGCTTGCGATGATCAGCGCCACCATCATGAACTGCACCGCATTCAGGATGCTGGTCAGGCGCGACAACTGGTGTTCGATCGCCGACACGAAGGTGTCGATGCGGGCCACGAAGGATTCGGCCTGCGCGGTGCGATCAGCCAGCACGCCCGGTTTGCCAGACCATGATGCGCGCAGGCGGGTCCATTCGCGCTGGACCTCAGCAAAGCTTCGCTGGGAACGCTCGTCGCGAGGCACGAACAATGGGCGGCCCGGATCTCCGGAGCGCAGCACGTTCACGCTCTGGTCGAATTGCGCCATCAGTGCTTCGGTGCGCTGCGCATCGGCACCCGGCAGTGCCTGCGCCAGACGCCAGGCCTGCATGCGCATCCTGCCTGCCTCGTTCACCGCGGCGGCACCGCCCTCCAGTTGCCATGTGACCCACAGCGTGAGTCCGATCGACGCCAGGGTCATCAGCAGCAGCGTGCAGCCAATGGCACCCAGCTTCGCGGAAAGCCTCCAGGATCGATTCATCGTGCGACTCTAGCGGCTTCGCAGCGCAGCACGCCGCGCCGATGTGCAGCAGCCCGGCAATCGGCGCAAACGCGCGGTAAGCTCCAGACATGGAAATCAATCATTTCAACGACCTGCTTGCCGCCGCCCGAGGGCAGGGTGCGCCTCAACGGCTGCTGCTGGTGTTTGCCAAGGCCAGCCTGCCGGCTGACGCCAGCGCCGAGCAACGGGCCCGCTTCGAGGCTGGCGAATCCGGCGAATTGGAGCCGTCGATGTGTGTGGACAAGGATCCGGCGGCCTTGGCAGATTTTGCGGCGCTGGTGGAAGAGGCCACCGCGATGGGCCTCGACTGGGCACTGGTGTTTGCCGCGGCCCTTTCCGGCAGCGGTGTGCGTGCGCCGACCGATACCCAGGTCGACGCGGCCTTGCAACGGATGGTCGAGGACATCAAGTCCGGCAACCTGAGCGGTTTGATCCCGTTCGACCGCCGCGGTGAGGCAGTCCAGCTGGGATGACCAGTCAATCGGACGCATGCCTCAGCGCTGGATCAGGCAGATCGTCAGCAGTGCAGTCGAATCGGTCAGCGCCAGTACGCGGTGCGGCTCGCCACCTGCAAGGTGAATCAGCTGACCCGCTGACAGTTGACGGGTGACGGTGGGTGTCGCGAATTCGATCAGGCCTTCGATGCACTGCAAGGTGATCTCTCCCGGCACGGTGTGATCGGGCAGTGCCTGGCCACTGGGCAGCACGAGGTGCATCAGTTCCAGTTGTGCCGACTTGAAGAATGCGGTGCTGACGTGGTCGTGCAGCGCGGCGCCGAGCGGGCGAACATCGATGATGTCGCCGGAGGCAGCGTGTTCCAGAGCCATGGGAAACCTTTCAGAGGCGGGTTGATTCTTCGTCTGTCGACAGGTTGCTGGCAAGCCAGGGCTCGCCGTGACCGCTGTCCTGCGGGATTGCCTGGTGCTCGTGTGCAACGTAGGGACCGGTGCCTGCATTGTCAGCCTCTGAGGCCGGTATGAAGCCGCCGCGCTTCACATCGAAGACATGCACTTCGCCGTCTTCGATCACGTAGTGCCATCCATGCAGGGCCAGCGTACCGGCCTCGACGCGTTCGCGCACCATGGGATAGTCCATCAGGCGCTCGAGTTGAAGTACCACGGCGCGTTGCTCGGTGCGGCGCAGGACATCGGGTCCCGGAACGGCCACCGGCAAGGCTGCCTCGCGCCCCAGTTCCAGCCATTCAACGAGGTTTTTCGCCGCCGCGGGGACATCGCCGTAGAGCGCCCGGATGGCGCCGCAGTGGCTGTGACCACAGACGACGATCCGTTTGACCAGCAGGTTGAGCACGGCGAACTCGATGGCCGCCGCGGTGCCGTGAAAGCCCTGGCTCTGGTCGTGTGGCGGCACGAAGGCACCCACATTTCGCACCAGAAACAACTCGCCCGGGCCGGCACCGGTCAGCAGGTAGGGCACCAAGCGTGAATCGCTGCATCCGATGAACAGCGTCATCGGATGCTGGCCATCGTCGACCAGCAGCCGAAAATGGGAACGGTGCTGTGGAAAGGCGTCGGTGTGAAAGCGTTGCAGCCGCTCCAGCAATTCGTCGGGCACGTTGGTTCTTGCTTCTGGAGAATCGATTGTCGAGCGCTACTGCACGAGCACTACTGCACCAGCGGCGTATCAGCGGCATCGAGGTCGACACCTTCGACAGTTGCCTGCCCCGCCAGCAATTGCAGGTACTGGCGCAGGGCGGTCGTGAAGGTCTGCTGACGCAGCGCTTGCGCCACCGCCGACTTGACGGCCTCGAAGTCGGGGTTCACGCCAGGTTCGCGTGCCAGCACCTGCACCACGTGCAGCCCGAACCGGCTGTGCACCAGCCGAGGCAACACGCCCACTTCGGGTTTGCCGAAGATCTCGCGGGCAAATTCGGGCGCGCAGTCATCGGTGGTCAACCAGCCGAGCGCGCCACCCTCGGCGCCGCTGGGGCAATTCGAGGTTGCGGCCGCGGCTACTGCGAAGCGGTCTTCGCCGTCCGGCGAGGTGCCGCGCACATCGAGCAGGCAGGCCTCTGCGCGCTGACGCAGTGCGTTGACATCCACACCCGGCGTCACCGCGAACAGCACATGGCGCAGTTGCGCGCGTTCGCCAATCGCGTAACGACCGCGTTGCGCCGCATGGTGGCGGCGGCAGGCCTCTTCGGACGGTGCGGGCAGCGCCAGCTCGCGATCCAGCAGCAGCTCGATGGCGTCGCTGGCGGCTTCGCTCAGCGCGCCGTCGGCTGGCGCCGGATCGTCACTCGCCAACAGACCGGCTTGCATCGCTGCCTGGCGCAACAGTTCGGTGCAGGCGCGCTGGCGGATTTCCTCGACCGACAGCGTTTCGTGTGCGCCGGCCAGACAGATGCCATTGATGCAGGGCAGGGACTCGGTGTTCAGATTCATGTTGATCTCCTCGGAGCAATCAGCCCACACGGCCGGTGTGGTCGTGACCGGCCGGCACGTTGAGCCGACGTGAGCGCACCAGTTGGTAAGGACGGAACAGATAGGCCACGGTGCCGAAACCGCTCCACACATGCACCAGGCGGCTGAACGGGAACAGCAGGAAGATCGTCATCCCCAGCAGCATGTGGGCCTGGAAATGCCATTCGACACCCTGCACCAGTTCGGCATGTGGCTGGAATGTGACCACACCCTGAAGGTACGACGCCAACCGCAGCATGGTCTGGGGGTCCGACACGTGGTGGAAGGAAGCCGGCAGGGTGGACAAGCCGATCACGAGCTGAACCCACAGAATGATCAGGATCGCCAGATCGGTGCGGTGACTGGTCAGCCGGATGCGGGGATCGAACATCCGGCGGTGCAGCAACAACGTCAGGCCGACCAGGCAGATCGCACCGGCGACACCGCCCGCCACCACC
>JBDTQC010000295.1:0-5044 GCA_039932405.1 Ideonella sp. | reverse complement strand
CTTCGTTCCCGACCTGACCCGGTTGGCCGCGCTTCCATGCGGGGAGGCCCGTCGCTAGCGATTGTAGGGGGTTGGCACCAACCAGCTTGCGGGCCCTGCAAAGTGACCCTTGCCTTCCCTTAGCGCAGTTGCAAGGCGTCGTCTCCGAAGCGCAGTCCGAGCGGCTCGATCAGCAGTTGCTTGGGGCCGGCTTCCACCTTTCCGGCAACCCAGGCTTGAATGCCGAGTGATCGCGCAACAGTGGCTGTTCGCTCGGCGTCTTGTGCGGCGACGAAGAGGGCAAATCCGGCCCCCATGTTGAAGGTGCTGTAGGCTTCGCGATCATCCTGGGCCGCGTGCTGCTGGATGAATCGAAGCACGGCAGGAACCTCCGGCACCTGCTCGATGCGGTAGGTCAGGGTGGCCGGATGGCGCAGCAGCTTGCGCCATCCGTGGCCGGTGATATTGGCGCAGTAGTGGGGTGTGATGCCGGCCTGGAACAGCGCCTCGGTGACGGGCGAATACAACGTGGTCGGCGCCAGCAGCGCCTCGCCATAGCTGAGCCCGTCCGCAATCGGCGTCAGATAGCCTTGCGGCAGCCGCTCGACCAGCTTGCGCGCCAGGCTCAGGCCGTTGGCATGGATGCCGCTCGATGCAAGCAGAACGATGGCGTCACCCGGACCGAGACGCTCGCCCAGCGACAGGCGCTGTTTCGGGTTCACCAGACCAGTGCAGCTGGCCGCCAGATCGATCCGGCCGTCGGCAACGATGCCGGCCAACGCCGGGGTTTCACCGCCACCCCAGGCGGCTCCGCAACGTTCACAGGCGGCTTTCCATCCCTCGACCAAGGCCTGCGCCCGTTGCTCGTCGGCAAACCATTCCGATCCGCCGGCGGCCCAATAGGCTTGGACGATCAGCGGTGTCGCGCCGACGGTGATCAAGTCGTTGACCGCCATCGCAATGGTGTCCTGCGCAATCGATGCGTAGAAACTGCGCCCGGTCAAGACAGACATCTCGTCGGCAACCAGCGCTTTCGAGCCGAGGCATTCGACGATGCTGGCGAGGTAGAACGGCCCGACGTCGACCACATACGCAGACTCGCCTCTCGAAGCCTCGATTTCGCTGAAGCCATGCGTCGCGAGTTGACCCGCAGTCGATCGGGCGGCACGTTGGGCGGCTACCTTCAGCGGATCGATCAGCTCGTAATCGACCCCCGCCTGTTCGTAACTCAGCATGGTCGAATCGGCGTGTGGCTGGATGGGCGATGTCATGGTGGGCAGGGAAGGTGGCGCAGCGCGCGGATTATCCCGCCTCGTAGAATCGGCCGATGTCCTATCTGGTTCTGGCCCGCAAATACCGTCCGCGAAATTTCGATGCCATGGTCGGGCAGGAGCATGTCGTGCAGGCGCTCGCCAATGCACTGGATCAGCAGCGGTTGCATCACGCCTATCTGTTCACCGGCACCCGTGGCGTCGGCAAGACGACGGTCTCGCGCATTCTTGCCAAATCCCTGAACTGCACCGGTGCAGATGGCCAGGGCGGCGTTACCTCGCGCCCGTGCGGTGTTTGTTCGGCCTGCCGCGACATCGATGAAGGCCGCTTCGTCGACTATGTCGAGCTTGATGCGGCGTCGAACCGCGGTGTCGACGAGATCACCCAGTTGCTTGACCAGGCGGTCTACAAGCCGGTGATGGGCCGCTTCAAGGTCTACATGGTCGACGAAGTGCACATGCTGTCAAACCACGCGTTCAACGCGATGTTGAAGACGCTGGAAGAACCGCCGGACTATCTGAAGTTCGTGCTCGCGACGACCGACCCGCAGAAGGTTCCGCCGACCGTGTTGTCACGTTGTCTGCAGTTCAATTTGCGTCCGATGGCAGCATCTACCGTGCAAGACCATCTGCAGGCAGTGCTTGCCGAGGAGCGGATACCGGCCGAGTCGGGCGCCTTGCGATTGCTGTCGCGCGCCGCCCGTGGCTCGATGCGTGATGCCTTGTCGCTTACCGATCAGGCCATTGCCTATGGTGCCGGCAATCTGAGCGAGGCCGGGGTCCGGCAGATGCTCGGCGCGGTCGATCGCAGCCATGCCGTCGATCTGCTCGATGCGCTGGGGTGCGCCGATGGCGCGGCCTTGCTGGCCGTCGTTGAGCGGCTGCGTGGACTCGGCCTTTCGGCGCCTGGCACGCTCGAGGAAATGGCCGAACTGCTGCAGCAGATTGCGGTGCTGCAGGCGGTTCCGAGCGCGGCCGATCCTGACCAGCCCGGGCACGCAGAATCGGCCCGACTTGCCACGCTGTTTGGCACCGATGAAATCGCGCTGTTCTACAGCATGTGCCTGCACGGGCGTGCCGAACTGGGCCTGGCGCCTGATGAATACGGTGGCCTGGTCATGGTTTTGCTGCGCATGCTGGCGTTTCGGCCGCCGGACCGCCAAGCCTCCGAGCCCGCCGCGCCGGCGCAACGTGCGCGCTCGACGGTGGCGCTGCAGGCACCACAAGCCGCCACTGCTGCGGTCGGGGTTGGCAGCTTGAGCGTCACGCCCGGCGGCCATTCCGCGAGCACTCGAACGCACAAGCCGGTGCCATCCCGGCTGCGTGCGGATGCACCCGCACCGGCGCCGACCGACGACGTGCCGGTGCAGGTGCAATCGGAACAACCACCGCCTTGGCTCGACGCACCTGAACAGGCAGCTTTTTCTCCGGAGGACGACGACGTGCCCGCCGCACCGAATTCGTTGGTCGACGCGACGATGGCTGCGCGCACCGACCGCCGGTCGAACCGGACGGCATTCGACGCCGGAGCATCGACTGGCGCGCAAGCCCCACCACCCGGCCATACACCACCCAGCTATCCACTAACCGGCCATTGCGTGCCGACGCCGCTCGGCGATCGTTGGGCTGCTGCGGTCGGTGAGTTGATCGCAGATGGCAAGATCACGGCGCTGGTGCGCGAATTGGCCTGGCAATCACAATGCGTGTCGATCAGTGAGCCGGACACTCAAGCTCACGCGATCTGGCGGATTCGGGTGGATCGAGAGATGTTGCGCGCACCGTCCCACTGTGAGCGGTTGCAGGCGGCGTTGTCCGAATGGTCGAATGTTGATGTGCAGCTCGAAACCGAAGCCGGGGCAACCGACGATACGCCGGCTTTGCGTGCGATTGCCGAGCGGTTGCGGCAACAGCAGGTGGCCGAGCAGGTGATCGCCGAAGATCCGGTCGTGCAGTCGCTGCTGGCGCGCTTCAAGACAGCGCGAATCGTCCCTGGTTCGATCCAGCCGGGTTGATTCGACTGCTCCTTTTTTTCACGCAATCCCAGGAGAACAGACGATGATGAAAAACCAACTGGCGGGGCTGATGAAACAGGCCCAGGCCATGCAGGACAACCTGAAGAAGGCGCAGGACGAGCTGGCGAGCATCGAAGTCGAAGGCCAGTCCGGGGCCGGGCTGGTGAAGGTCACGATGACCTGCAAGCACGATGTCAGGCGCATCGCGATCGACCCCAGCCTGCTCGCCGAAGACAAGGACATGCTGGAGGATCTGGTCGCCGCCGCGTTCAATGACGGCGTGCGTCGCGCCGAAGAGTTGAGCGCCGAGAAGATGAGCAAGCTGACCGCCGGCATGCCGCTGCCGCCCGGGATGAAGCTGCCGTTCTGATGCGCTGCCCGGTCTCGCTGCCGACCCGCTTGTGCACGGAGCGTACTGTCGGTGGCTGATGCATCTGCGCTCGATGCTCTGATCGGCGCATTGCGTCGCTTGCCGGGCGTTGGCGTCAAATCGGCGCAGCGGATGGCCTTCCATCTGCTGCAGCACGACCGCGAAGGCGCCGAACAACTGGCCGGTGCGCTGCATCACGCCGTGACGGACATCCGCCATTGCGCGCGCTGCCACACCTTCACCGAAGACGAAGTCTGCAAGACCTGCCTGGATCCGGACCGCGAGCGGCGGCTGCTGTGCGTCGTCGAGACGCCCGCCGATCAGGCTGCGCTCGAGCGTAGTGGCAGCTTTCGCGGGCTTTATTTCGTGCTGATGGGCCGCTTGAGTCCGTTGGATGGCATGGGCGCGGGCGACATCGGCATGCAGCAGTTGTTGGCGCGGGTCAGTGACGGAAGCGTCGACGAAGTGATTCTGGCCACCAGCTTTACCGCAGAGGGCGAGATCACCGCCCACGTCCTTGCAGAAAGCTTGCGCGCGCGAGGCATTCGCAGCACCCGGCTGGCCCGAGGTGTGCCGATCGGCAGCGAACTCGAGCACGTCGACCTGGGCACCATCGCCCACGCATTGCTCGACCGCCGTTGATCAGTTCCAATCGCTTGCCCGCGACTGGAAAAGATTGTCAATATTTGATCTGGCTGACTTGGCTCTTTCCCGACTGAGCGACGCTGCTTCCCTTGCTGGAGCGGCTTGCCGTATGGCCCGCTGCCGGCTTGCGCTTGCCCGCCACCCGCGACGAAGCGGCGCTGTTGCGCGGCGCGGCGCTCGCCGCGACCTTGCCCTTGTGACCTGATCGGCCCTTCGCGATGTGTGAACCGGATTGCTGCGGCACGTAGACGATGATCGTCTGGCCACGCGCAAACTTCGCGTGCGCGGATGTCTTGTTCCATTGCGCGACCATTCCCTCACTGACGCGGTAGCGGTGCGCAATGGTGGCCACGGTGTCGCGCTTGCCGGCCCGCAACGCGACCCGCCGCACTGGCGGCACGTCGGGAGCGAGCGAAGTTCTCGTTGCCGATCAGCAGGCGCACGGCCGGCGAGCTCAGCGCCTCGCGGGCATTGCGTGCGCGTGCGGTGAGCGTCGCGAGATCGAGACCGTTGTCGGCGAACGCACCGGGGCGGACCAGCGTGCGGATATCGACGAGGCCGGTCCGCACGCCATCGAGCCGGCGCCGCGTACCTTCGACGAGGCGCGTGCGCCACTGCTCGAGCGTCAGGCCCGCCGTCGTTCCGAAGTCGGCGATCGTGCGCGAGCGACTCGACGCTTCGATGAGCCGGCGCAGATCGTCGAACCCACCGTCGCGGAGCGCCTTGCACAGCCGCAGACCATCGAGCACCCGGTCGACGCCGATGAC
>JBDTQC010000294.1:0-5063 GCA_039932405.1 Ideonella sp. | reverse complement strand
CAGGTGCCCGACGAGTTGATTGCGCAGGCTGCAAGACATGGCCTGTTGCTCGAGAAACAGGATGTACTGGATGCCCAGGTGTTGCCGAACCTGTTGCGCCTGGACCGTTTGATCGGCGCGATCATTCGTGTGCCGTGGCTGGCGCGACGCGCACTGGCGCGCCGTGCGCCGTCGCGCAGTCGCAATGTCTTGTCCGGCTACCTGCTGTATCCGACGGTGGCGATGGGTCTGCTCGGCTATCAGGAGATCGTGTTGCGCAAAGCGGCTGACTGAGGCGGCGACCAGAAAAAGATTTTTTTGGTCGGTGCATCTGTCGGTCCCGCTGTCCCGTAGTGGATGGGAGTGCCGTCGTGAATGTCCATCACGCATGACGGCTTTTCATACCCATTCACTGAGGAGACGCCATGAATTCCGTCTATCGCAAGACTGTCCTATCGCTCGCTGCGAGCATCATGACCCTGGGCCTGGTTGCCTGTGGTGGCAACGATGACGCGGCCGCACCCACTCCGGCTCCAGCCCCCGCTCCAGCGCCCGCTTCAGTTTCGGTCGGCGACACGGTGGCCCTGACACTGAGTGGCAAGATCATTTCCTTCAACCGCGCCGCTCCGGCGACGTTGGTCGGCTCGGTCAACGTCACCGGCCTGGCCGCCGGTGAAACGCTGCTCGGCATCGATTACCGCCCGGCCGACGGCAAGCTCTATGCGATGGGCAGCGCCGGCAACATCTATACGGTCGCACCGGAAACCGGAGTGGCAACCAAGACAGCCAGCTGGAAGGCCGCGGCGGGTGACGACAACCCGTTCACTGCGCTGTCCGGAATCAACTTTGGTGTCGACTTCAATCCGGCTGCCGACCGCTTGCGAGTCGTGTCCGATACCGGCCTGGATCTGCGCATCAACGTCGAGACCGGCGATACGATCACTGACGGCACCATCTCGCTGCCGTTTGGCAATGCCAGCATCAGTGCGGTGGCCTACACCAACTCGTTCGCCGGCACGACCACCACCCAGCTCTATGACCTCGATGTCGGCGCTGGTCTGCTGCACCTGCAGGATCCGCCGAACAACGGCACGCTGATGTCGGGTCTTCCGCTTGGCGTGGTGGCAACTGCCGCCAACGGCTTCGACATCGATGCCAAGAGCAACACCGGGTATGCGGCCTTGACGGTCAACGGAACCACCTCGCTGTACACCGTCAGCCTGAGCACCGGCGCGGCCACTGTGGTCGCTGGTGGTGCGGTTGCGGGTGGCGAGGCACTGCGCGGGCTGGCTTTGAAACAAGCGGCCAATCCGAGCGTGATCGGACTGACTGCCGACAACCGCCTGATTGCCTTCAATCCGGCCACCCCGAACACGATCACGTCGACGCTTCCCGTCACCGGACTGGGTGCCGGCGAAAAACTGATCGGCATCGACTACCGTCCGTCGAACGGCATGTTGTACGCCCTGGCGAATGGCGCACGCCTGTACACGATCGATCCGGCCACTGGCGCTGCCACCTTCCGTTCCAGCCTGGCGGCTGATGCGGCCGACACCACGGCGCCGTACGTTTTCCTGCAGGGCGTCACCTTCAGCGTCGACTTCAACCCGGTGGCAGACCGTCTGCGGGTGATCAGCAACACCGGTCAGAACCTGCGCATCAACGTCGATACCGGCGCGACGACGACCGACGGCGAGATCAACCGCGCGGCTCCTGCGTCGATCATCGCGGGCGCCTACACCAACAGCTTCGCCGGCACGACCACGACAGCGCTGTACGACTTCGACGACAACCTCGACGTCCTGTCGCTGCAGAATCCGCCGAACAACGGAACGTTGGTCGATGTCGGCGCGCTCGGCGTCGCGATCAGCGGGATGGCCGCGTTCGACATCGCCGGTGGCAGCAATGGACTGGCACTGGCCGCCCTGCGCACCGGCGCCACTGGCCCGACTGCGCTGTATTCGGTCTCGCTGACGACTGGCGCGGCGACGCTTTATCGGGGACTGGCCGCCGACGCGGCATTGATTGGCGGGGCCAGCGGTGCGGCACTGATCGATCTGGCTATCCGCTACTGATCGACGAGGACTCCAGCGCGCGACGCTCCGGTTGCCTTTGACATGGCATCCGGAGCATCTGGCAGTTCAGGTCTCAGCCCAGTACGGTGTCGAGATCCCGCTGGTACAAATCCCGCTGGCACAATTGCCGCCCATGGCAATCTCTCGTTCATCCAGCGACCTGTTCGACTACGAGTCCGCGCTCGAGGCCTGTGCGCGTGGCGAGCGCTTTGCCCTGCGCATGTTGTACGAGCGCGAAGCGCGCTGGTTGCTCGGTGTGGCGATGCGCATCGTTCGTGACCGCGATACGGCCCACGATGTGCTGCAGGACGCATTCCTGCAGATCTGGCAGCGTGCGCAGACCTATCAGCGTGCGCTCGGGTCCGCACGTGGCTGGATCTATACCGTGGTGCGCCATCGGGCACTCGACGAAGCGCGCAAGCTGCGCCGTGAAGTACCGGCCGGTGATGACCTGGAAGGACTGGCCGATGCACAGGCGGCGAACGATCACGCAGCTGCCGAACCGCTGGCTGACAGTGCATCGCTGAACCGTTGCCTGGAGTCGCTCGACGACAAGAAGCGCGAGTGCATCGTCTTCGCCTTTGTCGATGGCTATACCCATGAGCAGATCGCGACTGCGCTGGCCACCCCGATCGGCACCGTCAAGTCATGGATCCGCCGCGGCCTGCTGGTGCTGAAGGAGTGTTTGGCGTGAACCTCGACGATCCGCAGGAGCGCAGCGCATCGGCCGGCGAATATGTGCTGGGCACGCTGGATCCGGCCACGCGTGCCAGTTTCGAGCAGGCGCTGCGCGAGGATCGTGGTCTGCAGGCCGAGGTCTACAGCTGGCAGGATCGGTTGCTCGGTCTGGCGCTCAAAATTGCCCCGGTCGAACCGTCGGCCCGGGTCTGGCCGGCGATCGAGCAACGGATGGCGGGCAGTGGTCTTGGCGTGGCCGACGTCGGCGCGGCGCGCAAGGCGGACGCTGCGAACGATTCGGTGTGGCAGCGTCTGCGGCGTTGGCAATGGGGCGGTGGTGTGGCGATTGCGGCCTCGGTGATGATGGCCACCCTGTTGTTCCTTCGCGCACCGGCGCCTTCTGCTGAACCGCGCTACCTCGCCGTCCTGCAATCGCCTGCCGATCAATCGGCGGGCTGGATCGTCGAGGCAAGGGCCGGCGGCTCATTGCGCCTGGTGCCGATCGCCGGGACCGCAGCGGTGCCCGGCGACAAGGTCTTGCAGTTCTGGACCAAGGCCGAGGGCGCAGCGGGACCGACCTCGCTCGGCCTCGTCAAGGCGGGCCAGGTGGTCGAGTTGCCGGCAAGCCGGCTGCCGACGCTCGAGGCGCGCCAGCTGTTCGAACTGACGCTCGAACCCGCAGGTGGATCACCGATCGGCCGGCCGACCGGTCCGATCGTATTTGTCGGCAGAACCGTGCTGCTTTGAGGCTTGGTGGCTGGTCGAGCCCGCCGCCAACGACGCGCCGGCTCTACTGCGCCGGATCCCGGTATTGCTGACGGATTGCGTCGATTTCGGCCAGCACGTCGGCCGGCAGGTGGGTGCTGAATGCCGCCACGTTCTCGGCCAGTTGAGCCGGCGTGGTGACACCGATGATCGTGCTGGCAACCCGCCACGAGCCGGCACAAAAGCCGAGCGCCAGTTCGGTTGGAGTCAGTCCGTGGCGGCGCGCCAGCGCGTTGTATTGGCTGGCCGCCGTCAGGGCATCAGGGCGTGCCCAACGACCATTGCGCATCGATTCGAAGGTGGCCAGCCGGCCCAGCCGGGGTTCGGCTTGTTGGATCGCGATCCCGTCGTATTTGCCGGTCAAGGTGCCGAAGGCGAGCGGCGAATAGGCCAGCAACGACACGTCGTGGCGAAACAGCGTTTCGTCCAGCGCGTTGTCGACCGATCGATTGGTCAGCGCATAGGGGTTCTGAACACTGGCGATGCGCGGCAGACCATGGCGATCGGCCAGATGGATGAATTCGCAGACGCCCCAGGGTGTCTCGTTGGACAGGCCGATGGCGCGCACCTTGCCAGCCTTGACGAGCCCCGCCAACGCCTGCAATTGATCGTGCACCGAGGTTTGCTCTCGTTCATTGGCCGGCTCGAAATAGAGGTTGCCGAACGCGGGCACATTGCGGTTGGGCCAATGGATTTGATACAGATCGATCACATCGGTGCGCAGGCGACGCAGGCTGTCGTCGCAGGACTGGACGATGTCGGCAGCCGTCAGATCAGGGCTGCCGTTGCGGATCCAGTTCATGTTGCGCGACGGGCCGGCCGCCTTGCTGGCCAGCACCAATCGTTGGCGAACGCCGGGCCGTGACGCAAACCAGTTGCCGATGATCGATTCGGTGGCGCCAAAGGTCTGGGCGCGCGCAGGTACCGAATACATCTCGGCGGTGTCGATGAAATTGATGCCGAGCTCGACGGCGCGGTCGAGGATCGCGAAGGCCGCGGCCTGATCGACCTGCTCGCCGAACGTCATCGTGCCCAGGCAGATCGGCGTCACGCGCAAATCGCTGCGGCCGATTGAAATCAGTTCGAGGGTGCTCATGGACGCCAGTTTATGGCGTGATGGATCTTCGCTGCTGGTCTGGCTGTTCGTGTGCAGATTCGTCTGGCAGCCGATCACGTGCTTTCAGGACGGTTTCGTACCTGCCGCAGCAGCTCTCGCTGCAAGTGCCGCCCGCTGTTCTTCCTGCAGCCGCAACACGCGGCGCTGCACCTTGCCGGTGGTGGTCATCGGCAGCGCATCGATGAACTCGATCTCTTTCGGATATTCGTAAGGCGCCAGTCGCTCCCGCACATGCTGCTGCAGTTGCGCGATCAGCGCGGGGCTTGCGACGTGGTCCGGCGCCAGCACCACATAGGCCTTGACCAGAGCACCGCGGGCTGCGTCGGGTTTCGGCACGACCGCGGCGTTGACGACGGCCGGATGCTTGACCAGGCAGTTCTCGATCTCGCTCGGGCCGATGCGGTAGCCGGCGGCCTTGAAGATGTCGTCGCTGCGGCCCTGGTACCAGA
>JBDTQC010000293.1:0-5072 GCA_039932405.1 Ideonella sp. | reverse complement strand
TGGAGCAGGCGCTGCAACGCTTCGATGAGGCTCAGCGCGAATCGCCCACCTATGCACCGGCCTGTGTCGGCCTGGCACGGGCCTGGCTGAACCTCGCAACCGCCTGGTACCGAGAGCCTGCCGTTGCGGCCGACCACGCCGGTGAGGCGTTGCGCCGGGCACTCGCACTGGAACCCGACAACGCCACCGCGTACGCGCTGCTCGGTGCGATCCAGCACCAGTTCGAACGTGACTGGCCGCAGGCCAGGCGCAGCTTCGAGCGCGCTGTTGCACTGGCACCCCAACATGCCTTTGTGCACTCCGCCTACGGGTATCACTTGTCGGCGCGCGGCGAAGCGGCGGCAGCCGAGCGCGAGCTGATGCTGGCCCGCCAGCTCGATCCGCAATACATCAACAGCCGCATGCACATGGTCAACCTGCGCATTTCGCAAGGACGCCTGGACCAGGCCGAGATCGAGATCGAGGCGATGCGCGACATGGCGCCGGAATCGATGGCCGTGATCGGCATGTGTGGTTCGGTGGCGATGTTCCGGCGCGATGCGGCTGCGGCGATCAAGCACTACCGGCGAGCCTGTGAACTGGCGCCGGATCATCCGGGCTGTGTCGCCACGCTGGCCGCCGCACTCGGCATGGCAGGCCGACTCGCCGAGGCTGACGCCACGGTGGCCGAATTGCATCGCCGCTTCGCAGACCGCTTCATTTCGCCCTATCTGCTGGCAATCGTCGAGACGCGCTGCGGCCGTCTCGAGCCGGCCTTCGAACTGCTGGACCAATGTCTTAGAGAGCACGATCCGAACGTGATGTTCCTGGCGCTCGACCCGAGTTTCGATGCCCTGCATGGCGACCCGCGCTGGGCCGGCCTGGTCGATCAGCTGCAGCTTGCGCCGCCGGCCCATCCGGCCGAACGATCCCGCACCCGCCACAGCAAGACGGCCACGCAGCGGCACCACGAAGCGATCAAGGCAGCGCGCTGAAACGCCGCTGGCACTCAGCGTTTGAAACCACCGCCGCGCAGGATCTGATCGAGCAGCCGCGCCGGATCCGGCAGCTCGGGGCGCCGTTGCGGAGTGTGCGCGGGCGCCGGCGGCGGTGTCGGCGCGGGTGGATAAAACGATGGTGACCGCGCTGTCGGGGCAGGGGGACGCTGCGCTGCGGCGCTCACATTGACCTCGATCTCGACGACATTGCTCAGCAGGCCCCTGGCATCTTCCAGCTGGTAGCTGTAGCGGTAACGACCGGGATTGCCGATCGTGATCTGGTAGTTGATCTGGCCCTGGCGCTGGATGCCGTTCAACTCGACCGGCGGAAAATTGCCGCTAGCCGACAGGGACCGCACGATCAGGCGCCGGACGTCGCCGTCCGCGTCCTCGAACGCAGTTCGCGTGCCGAACGCCTGGCCGGCGATCGCGATCGATGGGGCCTGCACGCTCAGCAGCCGCGGCGCGCTGGCCGGCGGGTCGACCGAGGCAAACTCGAATTCACGTGCCGCGCTGCGGCGATTGCCGCGGTCGATCACCACCGCCTCGATGCGCGCCTTGCCGGCCGAGCGTGGCGTCAGTTTCAATTCGACCGTGCCGCTGGTCTGGTTGGCGTAGCGCTGCTTCAGATCCTGCGGCTCGAGCTTCCAGCTGCCTTCACGCGAAGTGAATTCGATGCGGTCGAGATCGGCGTCACCATCCTCGAAGCTGACCTTCAGGCTGGCGCTGCGACCGACCGTGATCTCCGACGGGATCTCGATGGCCGTGATCTGGGGTGTCCTGCTGCCGCCGATCCAGGCGATCAAACCCAGCACGCCGACCACCGCGCCGGGTACGCCGTACAACACCCAGCGGTGATCCGGCGGCGCGGGCGCTGGAATTGGCGCCGGCAACGGCGCCGGGGTCGGGGTCGGGGTCGGCAGGATGGGTCTCGGTGGCGGTGACGGTGACGGGTTCTGCCCAGCGAGGGGGTCCGGCCGTGGGGCTGGCGCCGGCAGCGGGGGCGGCGCAACGTCGGCCGCCACCAGCGCCTCCCGAAACGCAAGGACGGTGGGAAAGCGCCCGGCCGGCTCGACGGCCAGCGCTGTCAGCAACGCCTGTTCGGCAGCAGCCGGCATCACAACGCCATGCGCGCTGGGCGGCAGCAGCGCGTCGGCGGCGCGGCGCTCCAGCGCGCCCGGCGGCGTGACGCCGGTCAACATGCGATAAAGCGTGGCGGCCAGTGCGTAGACATCGGTCGGCGGGCCGAGCTGGGCGTCCTCCAGGTACTGCTCGTAAGGCGTATAGCCTTTCTTGAAGACGCTGGCCAAGGTGCGGCTGCGCTCCGAGACCAGCGATCGGGCGGCCCCGAAATCGAGCAGCCGCACCTGGCGGCTGAGCGTGATCATCAGGTTGTCAGGACTGATGTCGCGGTGCAGCAGGCCAGTATCGTGGACCTTCTGCAATGCGTCCATCACTGGCAGCAGCAACGGCAGCGCCACCGCATACTCGAAGCGCCCGCCATGTTCCTCGAGCAGCGCCTTGACGGTGCGGCCTTCCAGAAAGCCCATCACCAGGTAGCCGGTGCCGTTGGCAGGAAAGAAATCGCGCACCTGCACAATGCCGGGTTCATCCTGAAATTTTTCCAGCGTGCGGGCCTCGTCGAGAAAGCGTTCCAGGCCTTCTTCGTAGAGGCCGCGGGTCGAGCGCGAACGGGCGGCCACCGTCACGCCCTCGGCGCCGCGATGCGCGGCGTCGTCCGGAAAATATTCCTTGATCGCCCTACGGTTCTGCAGTGTGCGATCCCAGGCCGCGTAGGTGATGCCGAAGCCACCTTCGCCGAGCACGCGGCCGATCAGGTAGCGCTCGGCCAGCAGCGTTCGCAAGGGCAGGTGGTGACCGTCGGTCTCAGAAGCCGACTCGTCGAAACCGCAGTGCGGGCAGGTCACCACGCCGCCGCGCGGCTTCATGCAAGCCATGCATCGATCGGCGTCGGATGGGGAGCTCATCCGGGCCACCAGGCCAGTGCCGCATAGCGGCCGGGATCGCCCGGCGCCGCTTCGAGCAGCCGGTCTTCCATGTGGATCAGCCACTGCGCCGGGGTTGCTGCAGCGGCCAGGTCGATCGCCGCGGCCGTGTCACCCACCGCCTGCCACCAAGTGTTGCAGCAGACCAGATGCGCCAGGCAATCGGCGCCGAGCGCCAGCGCGTGATGGAACGGGGTGGTGCCGGATGGCCATTCGAGCGTCGGGTCGAGCGTCACCAGCAACTCGGCGATCGCCACCTCATCCGGCCCGTCGATCAAGCGACCCAGGCGATCGGGTTCGCCCTCGGCAGCGTCGAGCGACGCCTGCACCTGCAGGCGCCGGCTCAGGCGGCACACGACTGCCAGCTGCCACACGGCCATCAACCGCTCCCTGCAGTCTGATTGCCTGGGCGCAGTTCGAACATCTGGCTGGCGTCGGCCAGGTAGAAACGCGTGCCAGCCGGTACGTGTCGGCTGCTGCCCGGCGCCAGGCGTTCGCCGGAGGCCAGGAAACAGCCGTTGGTCGACCAGCAATCCTCCAGCACGAAACCCTGGCCTTGCGGGTCGACGCGAACCAGGCAATGGCGCTTCGAGACATCATCGCAGCTGGCGGGCAGCGCCAGGCTGCTGACCCGCGCATCGCGGCCGATCACCACCGGCCCACCCGCCAGCTCGATCGTGACCCCGCGCAGCGCACCGCTCAGCCCGACCAGATGCGGTCCGACTGGCACCGAACCGGCTGCGCTGAGCGGCCCTGCGACCCGTACCGCGAGCTGCTGCCACAGCCGTTGTCCGGGCGGACTGAAACGCAACAGCACGCCGCTGCCGAGCAGCAGCGCAGCCGACCAGGCCAGCGGCTCGGCATGGCGCAGCACGAAGCCACACGAGCCGGCCAGCCGGTAGTCGACCTTGGCCTGGTCGAGCAGCGGAAGCAGGTGGTCGGTCTGGATTGCGTAGCCGTAACCTACCGGCAACTTGTCGACGATCGGCTTGCCCTGCTGGTCGACACCGACCACCGGTTTGTAATTGCCCCGTGAATGGATGCCGACCAGGCGGCCGCAGTCATCGAGCCAGGGGCCGCCCGAATTGCCGCTGATGGTGCGCGCATCGACTTGCAGCATGCCGACGCCCTCGGCCGTCTCGATCTTGCGGCCGACAATGCCGCGCGTGGTGGTGGGCCGCGACAAGTTCGTATCGATCGCGATCGAGTCGACGATGCCAGGAAACCCGACCACATAGACCTCGTAACGCGATGGCACGTCACGCCCGACGATCAGCGTGGTGATCGGATCCTTCTCGTCGATCGGGCCCTCGGATTCGAGCAGCGCAAGGTCGTTGACGTCGGAATAGGTTAGCAATTTCAGCGGCAGCTCGCGGCCGGCCAGCATGACGGCCGCCACGCCTTGTTTGCAGCCGTCGGAGCGCGCCACGTGCGCATTCGTGACCAGGTGGCGGCGATCGCCGATCAGAAAACCCGAGCCGGTGCCGGTCAGGCGCGGCTTGCCGTCCTGACCCTTGACAAAACAGCCGATGCGCACCGCAGTTCGCTCGTATTCGTCTTCAGCCGGTGGCTCGACCGCGCGCAGGCCGACCGGCAGCAAACCGGCGCCCAGTGCGATCCACGCAGCGGTACGGTGCCGGCGCGCCAGCAGCGCTGACTTCGATGCTTTCGAGGCTTTCGCTGCCTCCGACGTCTGCGAGAAATGGTCCTGCCCGGCGCTGTGCTTGTCGGGCTTCAATGAACGATAGAAATGGCTCATGGTCATCGCTTCTGGCTGTCCGCCGCGGTACCGCGCCCGGTACCAGCCGGCAGCCCGACCGCGCTGCCTGGTGGCAAGCGGCTCGGCTGGACCGGATTTGCCGGACGTTTCGAAACCGACCTTGGCTGATCTGTCGGCGCTTGGGCCGTGCCGACCGGGCGCGCCGCGGCAGCGGGATCCGGCGCATCGGCAGCGGGCAGCATGTCGGCTGGCAGGGCAACGGTGGGCGGCGGCGGCTGCTGCGGCTGGGTCTGGCCGCGGATGCCGAGGATCTGCCCGCCGATGCCGGCCGCGGCGAAGGCGGCGGCCACCGCCAGCCTGGCGGGCACT
>JBDTQC010000292.1:0-5110 GCA_039932405.1 Ideonella sp. | reverse complement strand
GCGATCGGCGCCAAGGCCAAGAACTACAACGTGCGCCTGGGCGGGGTGATTGCCAACCGCAGCGCCGCCACCGACCAGATCGACAAGTACAACAACAAGATCGGGCTGAAGCTGGCCGCGCACTTTCCCGACCTCGACGTGATCCGCCGTAGCCGGCTGAAAAAATCGACGCTGTTCGAGATGGAGTATTCGCCCGAGCTCGAACTGGTGCAGAAGGAATACATGCGTCTGGCGGCCTCGTTGTGGCTGGGCACCGAACCCTTGAACGCGGTACCGATGAAAGACCGCGACATCTTCGATCTGCTGGGTTTCGATTGAGGGAGCACGCGATGAGATTTGTTTCCTCCAGTCCGATGGTCGTTGCAGCGCCGCTCGCCATCGATTCCGGCGCAGCGCCCGCCATGCTGCGCCGCGACGCCGGCTATGAGCAACGGCGCGGCCAGATCGAGACCTATTTCGACCGCACCGCGGTCCAGGCCTGGGCCCGGCTCACCTCCGACGCGCCGGTCGGGCGGGTACGTGCCTCGGTGCGTGCCGGGCGCGACCGCATGCGCGCCACGCTGCTGTCCTGGCTGCCCGACGACCTGCGCGGGCTGCGCGTGCTCGATGCCGGCTGCGGCACCGGTGCACTCGCGGTTCAGGCGGCACAGCGCGGCGCGCAGGTGCTGGCCATCGACCTGTCGCCGACGTTGGTGAAACTGGCCTGCGAGCGCATGCCGGTGATCGGCAACGGCGGCTCGATCGACTTTCGCAGTGGCGACATGCTGGCGCCCGAACTCGGTCATTTCGACTACGTGGTCGGCATGGACTCGGTGATCCACTACGAAACAGGCGACGCCGTGAACGTGCTGGCCGGGCTGGCGCAACGCACCCGCCGCGGGCTGATCTTCACCTATGTGCCCAGCAGCCCGGCGCTGGAGGTGATGCGGGCGGTCGGCAAATTGTTTCCGCGTGGCAACCGCTCGCCGGCGGTGGTGCCGATTGCACAGCAGCGGCTGCACCGCCGACTCGACACCGAAGCCGCGCTGCAAGGCTGGACCCGCGCCCGCAGCGAGCGCATTTCGAGCGGCTTCTACACCTCTCACGCCATGGAGCTCGTCAAGCGATGAACCCGGCCAAGACCGCCCTGCGCCTGAACGCCACACTGGTCAGCCAGTGGGTCAAGGTCGGCACGCGCTTTCTGCCGTTCGCCGACGCGGCCAGCACCGAACTGCCGCTGCCGCGCCTGCTGCGCCTGTCGCTGTTCCAGGTTACGGTGGGCATGGCGATGGTGCTGCTGGTGGGCACGCTGAATCGGGTGATGATCGTCGAGCTCGGCATGGCCGCGTGGCTGGTTTCCGCGATGGTTGCACTGCCGCTGGTATTCGCACCCTTCCGTGCCCTGATCGGCTTTCGCTCCGACACCCACAAATCGGTGCTGGGCTGGAGGCGGGTGCCGTATATCTGGTTCGGCACGCTGCTGCAGTTCGGCGGGCTGGCCATCATGCCGTTCGCGCTGATCGTGTTGTCCGGCGACAGCAACGGCCCGGCCTGGATCGGACACGCCGGCGCTGCGCTGGCCTTTCTGCTGGTGGGTGCCGGCCTGCAGACCACGCAGACCGCCGGTCTGGCGCTGGCCACTGATCTGGCGCCGCCCGAGGCGCGGCCGCGCGTGGTAGCCCTGATGTATGTGATGTTGCTGATAGGCATGGTGGTCAGCGGCCTGCTGTTCGGGTTGGCCTTGCGCACGTTCAGCCAACTGCGGCTGATCCAGGTGGTGCAAGGTGCCGCATTGCTGACGATGGTGATCAACCTGATCGCGCTGTGGAAACAGGAGGCGCGTGATCCGTCGAACCGGCCAAGCAGCGCACCCCGGCCGTCGTTTCGCGAAAACTGGGCGCGTTTTGCAGCGCGTGGTCAATCGATTCGATTCCTGGTTGCCGTCGGCCTCGGCACCGCCGCGTTCAACATGCAGGACATCATTCTCGAGCCCTATGGCGGCGAGATCCTGCATCTGCCCGTCGGTGCCACCACCTTGCTGACTGCAATGATGGCCGGTGGCGCGCTGGCCGCTTTCGCTCTGGCTGCGCGCACCCTTGGCCGCGGCGGTTCACCCCACAAGCTGGCCGCCTGGGGTGCGTTGGCCGGTCTGTTCGCCTTCTCGTGCGTGATCTTCGCCGAGCCGCTCGAATCGCCGATGCTGTTCCGGCTTGGCGCGACGGTGATCGGCTTTGGCGCAGGCCTGTTCTCGGTCGGCACGCTGACCGCAGCGATGAACCTCGAGAACGACGGGTTGAACGGGCTCGCACTCGGCGCCTGGGGCGCCGTGCAGGCCACTTGTGCAGGGCTCGCGATCGCCGCTGGCGGCGCGATCCGGGACCTGGTGTCGGCCCTGGCCACGCAAGGTGCGCTGGGTCCTGCGCTGACCAGCCCCGGCACAGGTTACAGCTTCGTCTATCACCTCGAGCTTTATCTGTTGTTCGCGACGCTGATCGCGATCGGACCCCTTGTTCGCACCGCTCGAAAAGCACCTCACACCACACCGCAGGGTGGATTCGGCCTGGCCGAGTTCCCCGGCTGATCAAAAGGAGCCATCATGGAAACCGGAGCCCTCACTTCCTACATCGACGTCGCGCAAGTCGCGCTGTACGCCTTCTGGGTATTCTTTGCGGGACTGATCTACTACCTGCATCGCGAGGACAAGCGCGAAGGGTATCCGCTCGAGTCGGACCGATCGCTGGGTTCGCGCGGCCGCGTCAAGGTGCAGGGTTGGCCGAGCGTGCCGAAGCCCAAGACCTACCTGCTGCGCGATGGCCGCGTCGTGATGTCGCCGAATTTCCGCGCCTCGAACCAGCCCCTGGGCGGCACACCCAGCGTCGGCCACCTGGGCGCACCGCTCGAGCCAACCGGCGACCCGATGCTGGCTGCGGTCGGGCCGGGCTCGTACGCTGATCGGGCCGATATCGCCGACACCACCGTCGAAGGACTGGCGCGCATCGTCCCGTTGCGCGCGGCGCCGACCTTCACGGTGTCGAGTCACGATCCCGATCCGCGCGGTCTGCCTGTCATCGGTGCCGATGGCGTGGTGGCGGGCACGGTGCGCGAGATCTGGGTCGACCGGGCCGAAGTGACCTTCCGTTACCTCGAAGTTGAGGTTGCAGCGCCGCAGGGCATCCGCAACGTGCTGCTGCCGATCAACTTCACCCGCATCGGCCGGCGCGAGATCAAGGTGCGATCGATCCTGGCCGCACAGTTCGCGAACGTACCCGCCACCCGCTCACCGGATGGCGTGACCCTGCTTGAAGAAGACAAGATCGTGGCCTATTACGGTGGCGGTACGCTGTACGCAACACCCGCCCGGCAGGAGCCACTGCTGTGATCCCCCACGATGAAGCCCCCGAGCACGAGTTCGAGGCGTCGCCCGGCTTGCCCGAGCCGCTGCCCGCGGGCGAAAAGATGCTGTGGCAAGGCGCGCCAGACTGGCGCTTGCTGGCTCGCGAGGCCTTGCACACCCGCTGGATCATGGGTTATTTCGGTGTGCTGATCGCCTGGCGCGGCGCCAATGTGCTGTCCGACGGCGGCAGTTTGCTCGATGCCGGGGTCGCGATGTTGTGGCCACTTCCGGTCGCCGCGCTGGCGCTCGGCCTGCTGCTGCTGATCGCCTGGCTGATGGCTCGCACCACCGTCTACACGATCACCGACAAGCGGGTCGTGATGCGGGTTGGCGTGGTGTTGAGCATCACCTTCAACCTGCCGTTATCGCAGATCGAAGCCGCTGGCCTGCACACGCTGGCAGACGGCAGCGGCGACATCACCCTCGCGCTTGCCGCGACCGATCGCATCGCCTACCTGCACCTGTGGCCGCATACCCGGCCGTGGCGTCTCAAGCGGACCGAACCGATGCTGCGCTGCCTGCCGCAAGCCGCGGGCGTCGCCGCGACGCTGGCGGCGGCGCTTGCTGCTTCAGCCGGTTCGGCTCAAGGCAGGCTGACACCGGTGCAGCGCCCGCTCCGGCAAACTGCCAGTGGCCGCTCGGACCAGGCACTGGCGGCCTGAGCGTTTTCAAGACAAGCGGAGCACGCACCATGAGTCAACATCACCCCGCGCAGTCCGGTTTCCCGGTTGCACCACTGGTTGCGGTCGGCAGCCTGTTGCTGGCCATCTTGCTGGCAGTCGCCTTCGTCAGGTATACCGGTTACGGCATGGTGAAGGTGGCCGACGCGGCAGCCGTCGAGGTGCGTGAATTCCGCTTCGAAGACCGTCCCGATGGCAGCATCGTCGTGCTCGACCCATCGGGCCAGCATGTGCTCGATACCGTCGCCCCAGGGACCAACGGCTTCCTGCGCGGCACGATGCGTGGCCTCGCCCGCGAACGCAAGCGCCAGGGGGTGAGTCCGCAACTGCCGTTTCGCATGATCGGCCGCGCCGACGGCAAGCTCACGCTCGACGACCCAGGCACTGGCCGGCGCGTGGACATCGGCTCGTTCGGCCCCACCAATGCCGCAGTATTTGCCCAGATCATGAGCAGCCCCACCGACCGGTCGATCCAGTGACCGACGACACCACAGGACGCAGCATGACAACCCTCGCACACAAGCCCGGCCCACGCGCTGTCGATCGCAGCATCAACCAGTCGACCAACACGGCCCTGCAAGACACGGTGCTTACACCGCGCTTCTACACCACCGATTTTGCGGCGATGGACCGCATCGATGTCGAGCCGATCCGCGCGCAATGGAACGCACTGATGGACGAGTTTCGCGCCGACAACAACACCGACCACTTCCAGCGCCCGGCCGACATGATGGCCGACTGCTCGGATCTGCCGCCCGCCTTGTACAAGGAATTCTCCGATTTCCTGATCAGCTCGATCACCTCGGAGTTTTCAGGCTGCGTGTTGTATGCCGAGATCAAGAAGCGGGTCAGCAACCCGGACATGAAGGAGTTGTTCGGCTACATGGCACGCGACGAGTCGCGCCACGCCGGCTTCATCAACCAGTGGCTGAAGGATTTCGGCATCGGGGTCGACCTCGGTCTGTTGGCGCGCGCCAAGAAATATACCTACTTCAGGCCGAAGTTCATCTTCTACGCCACCTACCTGTCCGAGAAGATCGGCTACGCGCGCTATATC
>JBDTQC010000291.1:0-5150 GCA_039932405.1 Ideonella sp. | reverse complement strand
CCTTCGATTCGAGGTATTCGAAGAAGCGCTTGACGCCGTACCACTGCTTGTTCCAGTTGCCGTTCCATTGCGGCGAGCCGTTGATCACCCAATCCTGCTGCGCGGCAGTCAGCTGCTGCCAGGGCGTATCGCGCGGAACGCCCGCGTCGCCGGCATATTTCAGCAGGTCTGCCTGGCTCTCGGCCCAGGCCGGTGTCTGGATGGTCTTGATCGCTCCGGCGCGCAGCGTCTTGCGCTGATCGGGGATTACCAGGCCGTAGTCGACGCCGATCACCCGGCCGAAACCGCGACAGGTCTCGCAGGCGCCCATCGCCGAGTTGAAACTGAACAGCGCAGGCTGCGGATCGAGGTAGCGCAGATCGCTGTCGGGGCAATGCAAGCCGGTTGAAAAGCGCCAGATCAACGGCGCAGCGGGCGTCGGGTCGCTCGACGAAGTGACATAGACATTGAGCCGTCCGCTGCCGCGGCGCAGCGCCGTCTCGATCGCCTCGATCACGCGCACCTGCTCGGTGCCCTGCAGCCGAAAGCGATCGGCAACCACATCCAGCAGCTTGCGCGGTCCGGCTGGCGAAGCCACCTCGCGCTCGGCCTGGACCCGCGTATGCCCACTGGCAGCGAGCCACTGCTCGACTTCTTCGGCGCTGACCGTGGCCGGCAATTCGACCGGGAAGGTCAGCACCAGCCTCGGATCATCAGCAGCGGTTCGCCGCAACAGTTCGGCGTAAATGGTTTGCGGCGTGTCGTGGCGCACCGGCTGCGCGGTGACGCGGTCGAACAGATCGGCGCCGCGGGCAAACAGCAGCTTCAGGTGATCGTTCAGTTCGGTCATCGTGCCCACCGTGCTGCGACTGGTGCGCACCGGGTTGGTCTGATCGATGGCAATTGCCGGCGGAACCCCGTCGACCCGATCGACCGCGGGTCGGTCCATGCGATCGAGGAACTGGCGTGCATAGGCGCTGAAGGTCTCTACGTAGCGCCGCTGGCCTTCGGCGTACAGCGTATCGAAAACCAGGCTCGACTTGCCGGAACCGCTCGGGCCCGTCACCACCGTCATCTCGCCGGTTCGGATGTCCAGGTCGATATTCTTGAGGTTGTGCTGTCTGGCGCCGCGAATGCGGATGAGGCCGGAACTCATGGGGATGGCGTTTCTGTCGGGGAAGGCAGAGGATTCTAGGGACCACAGCGGCCGACCCGGGTGGTGGGGGCATGGCCAAATTCCATCCGGCGACACGCAACACGGTATCCTGAAGTCGCTGCCGCGACAGTTCGGTGCAGCGCCGGCCGAAGTCTGCGACCATGCAAAGTTCGCAGTGCGTCGATCAGGCAAAACGGAGACCTGACTCAATTTGCAACGAGCATCCGCCCATGGCTGACACTCCCGAGCCTGATTCAGCAGAAGGGCCCGCAGATGGTGCGCTGGGCGATGCCCCCGCGTCCAGCGAGCTCGACGATCAAGTCGGCAAGGCCAGCCTCGATGAGTTGCGCCGGGCGCTCCGGCTGGTGGTCGGGTCCGAAGGTGCGTACTGGGAACGCAACCTGATCACCGACGAAATCTGGTATTCGGCCAAGTTCTACGAGATGCTCGGCCTCGATGCATCGGCCGACCGAAATCAGGTCCATGACGCCATCCATCCCGACGACCGGGCAGAGTTTGGCCGCCTCTACCAGGCGGCCATCGATTCGAAGGGCCGGCTGCAGTCGGATATTCGATATCGGCACCGCAATGGCGCATACCGGTGGGTGCGCATCCAGGGACGTGTCTGGGGTCGCGCGGATGGCCGAGCCGAACGGCTGATCGGGATGGCGACCGAGGTCGATGCCGAGAAGCGCGCCCAACTCGCGCTGCAGCGCATGACAGAACAATTCGACCGCGCGATGGAAGCATCGCTGGAAGTGCAATTCGAGCGCAAGCTGGGCGACGAGGCCTTCTCGATCGGTCGGCAGATCAACACGCTGCTTGGGTACCCCGTCGAGGCCCCATCGCCAAAC
Organism: Ideonella sp.; assembly: GCA_039932405.1. GTDB lineage: Bacteria > Pseudomonadota > Gammaproteobacteria > Burkholderiales > Burkholderiaceae_C > Ideonella_A. Next base: position 3,161 of record JBDTQC010000291.1, on the reverse strand, counting down.
CGCGTCGAGTTCGGCACCTGGGTCCATCCCGATGACAAGGCGGCGTTGCGGACAGTGGTCAAGCAGGCCAACAAGTCGCCCGGTTTCTGGTCTTGCGAATACCGCCTGCGCCACGCCGACGGCACCTATCGGTGGGTGGGCTCGCGCGGTCGAACCGAACGCCTCAACGATGGCGCAATCCGCATGACCGGCATGATCGGCGACATCCACGAACAGAAAATGTCCCGCGAAGAACTCGTCGAACAGCGCAAGCTGCTGGAAACGACGATCGAAGAGCGCACCGCGAGCCTGGAGGCCGCGCTGCGCGAAGCGCAGCGCCAGCGACTCGAGGCCGAACGAGCCAACGAAGCCAAGTCGACGTTCCTGGCGCACATGAGCCACGAGATCCGCACCCCGTTGAACGGATTGCTCGGGCTCAATGAGCTGGCACTGCGTGAAGCCGCCAGTGATCAGCAGCGCCGCTATCTGAAACTGGCGCTGCAATCCGGGGCCGGCCTGCTCGACATGCTGAACGGCGTGCTCGATTTCTCGCGCCTGAATGCCGGCCGAATCGAGACCAGACCGGAAGCATTCGATCTCGCCGAGGCGCTTGCCACCAGCTTGCGCCAAGCCATGCCACAGGCCCGCCAGAAAGGGCTTGGCATGATGTATGACTACGTCGGCCCAGTGACGCTGGTGATCGGCGACTTGCAGCGGCTGCTGCAGGTGACCAACAACCTGATGGCCAACGCGGTGAAATATACCGACAGCGGCCACATCGCCTTGCGCGCCGAAGTGTCGCCCAGCGATGCGCATCACTGCATCGCGGAAATCGAATGCCGCGATACCGGATCGGGCATGTCGGCAGAAGTTGCCGCCCGCATTTTCGAACCCTTTGTGCAGGGCGATGAAAGCCTGGCGCGCCGGCATGGTGGCAGCGGCCTCGGGCTGTCGATTGCGCGCGGGCTGGCGCAATCGATGGGCGGTGATTTGCGGGTACAAACCGCACCTGGGGAAGGGACGAGTTTTCGGCTATCGATAGCGTTCGGCCTGCAAGCGGGCGTGCAGCCGATGAATCAGTTGCCCGACCCCGGACTGGCCTGGCTGATCTACACGCGGCGCATTCCGGCCGAATGGATCGCCAAGCGTCTGGATCGCATCGGCTGGCGCAGCGAGATTCTCGACATGCAGGGGCTCGACGCCCGCGCGGCGGCAATGGACGCGGGGGCGGCCGAACCGCCCGATCTGGTGATCATCGCCGAGGCCGCCCTCGAATCCCCCGAGCAACTCGACGAGGTGCGCATGCAACTGGCCCACACACCGGTGGTGCTGCTGGTGCGCCCGGACTGGAACCAGCCGCGGATCGAGGCCGCCGCCCGCGCCAACGACATGCCACTGGTTTTCATGCCGCTGACGCCGGGGGCGCTGCTCGAACTGGCACTGATGCACGGGCGCAAGACGGGCGGCGCCGATTCGGCATTTTCCAGTCTACCGTCGTCGGCACCGACGACCGGCGATATCCTGATCGCCGAAGACAACGCAGTGAACCAGCTCATCATCACCGAGATGATCGGCGCACTCGGGCTGGGCGCGCGTCTGGCCGAAGATGGCGCGCAAGCGGTTGCCGCCTGCGTGGCGCGCGCTCCCGATCTGGTGCTGATGGACCTGCAGATGCCGGTGGTCGACGGGATCGAGGCAACCCGTCAATTGCTGGAACTGCAGCGACAGGGCCGCTTGCCCCGCTTCCCGATCGTCGCGTTGACTGCCCACGCGACGCCGCAAGACCGCGAACGGTGCCTGAACGCGGGCATGCAAGGCTATCTGACCAAGCCGATCAGCCTGGCGCAGCTGCGCATCGAACTCGGGCGCTGGCTGAAGCTGTAGCGACACTGCCTGTGCAGCGGTCGAAGCCGGGGGCCACTCCTACAGCGTCGATCGACCATTGACGACACATCTGCCCGCAGCGGGCCGGCATACCTCGGGATCAGCGGAGGTCATCATCTGGTCCAGGCTTTCCGGTCACGAGACTGCATCATGCGACATTCATCCACCCGCCCATCCGTCAATCCGCTGAACCCGAAACGGGCGGCCACGCCGATGATCGCGCTATCAGCATTTGTCGCCGCCTGGATCCTGATGGCCAGCGAACCAGCCGTCGGTGAGTCGATCGACGCGATCGGGAACGGCGATGTGCTTGTCGCAGCACTGAGCAATCCCGAACACACGATTCAGCCTTCGCAAATTGTCCAACCCGACCACCCGCGTGGAACTCCGTTGTTCGGCGAAATCAGTTCGATCGAGCCGATCAAGAAGCCGACCAAGGCAAGCGCGAACGGTGCGACAGTGGGCGGCAGCGTTACTGGATTCCGGGTTCACATCCGCCTGGACAACGGTAGCAGCCGCAGCATTGACCGCAAGAGCCTCGATGGCCTGGATGTCGGATCCCGGGTGCGGATACAGAACGGCAGCCTGCAGGGCGCCTGAGCCTGGATATTTCCTGGACACCTACACTGGTGTCCATGCCGCTCTCCACAAGTCCCTCGCCACATCCATCAACACCGGGTATCAGCGCCTGGCGGATGCTGGGACGCTGGGGCCGAGGCTGGTGGCTGGTGCTCCGCATGGGTGCCCGGGTGCTGGTGCTGGCATTCAGCCCATCGACCTATCGGCCGAATCAACGCCGACTGATCTTGCGCGGCATCTACCGCGCCACGCGGCCGATGCTGCCCGGCTTCACACTGTTGACGGCCATCTTCGCGCTGGTCGTGATACGCATCGTGCTGTCGGCAGCCCTGACCTATGGTTTGACGCGGTTTGCACTCGACGTGCTGGTTCGCACACTGGTGCTCGAACTGATTCCGCTATCGGCGGCCCTTTACGTGGCGGTTCGCTACAGCTTGGCGGAAGGCGAAATGATACGGATGATGCGTGCGGAAGGACGTTTCAGGGCATTGCTGGCCGAGGGCCGTGACCCGACCCGCGACATCGTCGTGCCACGCGTGTTGGCCGGACAGTTCGCGGTGTACGCGCTGACGGCGGTCAGCAGCGTGGTGGTGCTGCTTTTGACCTATCTGTCGCTGTACGGTTTTGTCACATGGGGATTCGCCGGATTCACGCGCGGTGTCGGACAGGTCATCGACCCGGCGACCTTGCTGATCCTGGCGATGAAGACCTTCTTCATG
>JBDTQC010000290.1:0-5157 GCA_039932405.1 Ideonella sp. | reverse complement strand
CGCCAGCCGATCGTCGTGTCGTAGACCGCATTGCTGCGGCTGAATGGCGTATCTGCCTTTGGCATCACGAATGGCGCGCGGCTCATGCTTTCGACGCCGCCAGCGATCATCAATTGGGCCTCACCACTCTTGATGGCACGCGCGGCCGTACCCACTGCATCCATGCCCGACCCGCACAGCCGGTTCAGCGTGGCGCCCGGCACGGCGACCGGCAGGCCGGCCAGCAGGGCCGACATGCGGGCGACGTTGCGGTTGTCCTCGCCGGCCTGATTCGCGCATCCGAAAATCACATCGTTGACCGCCGCCCAGTCGACCTGCGGGTTGCGCGCCATCAGCGCGCGCAGGGGAATCGCGCCGAGGTCGTCGGTTCGCACACTGGACAGCGTGCCGCCGTAGCGTCCGAACGGTGTGCGCTGGGCATCGCAGATGAAGGCGTGGGTCATGGCATTTCCTGTGAACGAAATTGGCCGAAGCGGCCGAGCGGGTTCAGCCGAGTTTATTGCGTTGCGTGTGACCGGACGCCAAGCCGGCAGACCCGGCTAAAGTGCCGGCATGATTGCCAATTGCCGGCCACTTGCCGCCTGCCCAGACACCGAACTCGCCAACTTGCGCGGTGTGCTGACCGACATCGACGATACCTTGACAGCGGATGGCGCCATCACCGACGACGCGTTTCGGGCGCTGGGTCAACTGAGCGATGCTGGCATCCCGGTGATTGCGATCACTGGCCGGCCAATGGGCTGGAGCGAGCCGTTTGCGCGCAGTTGGCCGATCACTGCCATCGTCGCCGAAAACGGCGCTGTGGCGTTGTTCCGCGAGGCCGGCGATCTGCAGATCGAATATGTGCAGGACGAAGCCACGCGGGCCGCCAACGCGCTGCGTCTGCAGCAAGTTGCGCAGGCGGTGTTGGGCGCGGTCGCGGGTGCTCGGCTGGCCCGTGACAGTGCCGGGCGTGTCACCGACATCGCGATCGACCACAGCGAGTTCGCCCACCTCGATCCGCCAGCCATCGAACAGGTGGTTGCAATCATGAAGGCGGCCGGCATGAACGCGACCGTCAGCTCGATCCACATCAACGGCTGGTTTGGCGATCACGACAAGCTCAGCGGCGCGCGCTGGATGCTGCGTCGGCTGTTCGGCCGTGAACTCGACGCCGAGCTCGGGCAATGGGCTTATGTTGGCGATTCGACCAACGACCAGCAGATGTTTGCCCACCTGCCACTTTCCGTTGGCGTGGCCAATCTGTTGCGGTTTGCCGATCAGTTGACGGTCTGGCCGCGCTATCTGACGGCTGCGGAGCGTGGCGCCGGCTTCGCCGAACTGACGGCGCGCGTGCTGAATGCCAGGCGCTGATGGGCAACCTGCCGCGATTGCAGCTTGGCTGGTGCCCGCCTATGTGCCGATGGATCAAGGTGCATCAACACCCAGGAATTGGCTGAAGCTCGCCAGCTCGGCATCGAGTGCGGCGCGAAATGCGGGCTGGCCCGGTGCATGGCCGGCAACAAATCCCAGTTCGGCATTCAGCCTGCCGTTGTGCACGCTCAGGTTGCCCCAGCCGATCACGTGCTCGTGCCACAGCAGCGGCAGTGCGTAGTGACCGCGCAAGCGTCTGGCGGCCGGTGTATAGGCCTCGAATCGATAGGCCCAGCCCCACAAGTGCTCGAAGCGACGACGGTCCCAGACGATTGGATCGAACGGGGCCAGCAGCCGCACCCCGTGGTCAGGACGGTGCCGGAGCGATGCCGGGTTTTCATCTGCCGGCCAGAACCAGTTGACGCCATCCAGACGTGACGAGCGCAGCCGCAACTTGGCGCGGCTCAGTGCCGGATTCAGCAATGCTGCCCACTGCGGAGCCCCGCCACGAAGATGAATCATCAGCGAGCCGAGGCTGGGTTCGGGCAGTGGCGCATAGAGCCGCACGACCACATCGACCAACGCGTCGAGCGTTGTTGCGGGATCGGCAGGCGGCTGGTGCGGATCGGACGCGGCATAGAGCCGGGTGCCGGCGTCGCGCCGCGCAATCCGCAACAGACCGTGGTAGTGCATTTCGTCGAGCAACACGGTGCAGGCCTTGCTCGATCCGCCAAACCAGTTCAGCACCTTGCCATGGGCAAATTGCGCATCGACATCGCGTGGGTGGACGACGCCCCGTTCGTGCACAAAGGCCAGCACCGACGCCGCCTGTCGAGCGCGCTCGGCCGACCACGCCGTACGCGGGATACGCGGGATACGCGGGTGCATCAAGGCACGCATCGAGCGCGCCATGAATCCGTAGTTGATGAAGAAATCTTCATCGATATCGAGCCGCGGGTAGCGCTTTTCCAAGTCTCCTGCACGGTAGTCGACGACCCGATGGCGCAGGATCAGATCCTGCGCCCGCGCCGGCGCACGGATCGGGTCGGCCTGGACGAAGCCGAGCTGCCGGATGGCCTTCGGCAGCGTCGATGGCTTGAACAGGCTGCGAGCGATCGCATAGCGACGCAAGGTGTCGATGTTGAGAGGGCGCAGGCGAGACATCGGGGGATTGAATCACGGCATGGTCCTGACCGGTACCGCAGTGGAAATGACACCCAGAAAAAATGTCTGATGTTCGCTTCCGGTTCGTATCATCAGACCTGCTTCGATCTCCGGGATCCGGTATGCAAGTCAACATTTCCAAACTGAAAGCTGGCCTCTCCCGGTATGTCGCGAGCGCACGCGCCGGAGAGGTCGTCGAGATCACTTTGCACGCCAAACCGGTGGCGCGCCTGGTAGGGATATCACAAGCCGCCGCGGGCGGGATTGCGGAACTGATTTCGCAGGGCGCCGCGACTTGGTCCAATGGTAGGCCGACATTTGCCCCGATGCCTTTGACGCAAGGCGGAAAGACATTGAGCGACATCTTGTCGGAGGATCGCGGCTGATGCCTCTTCTGCGACTGATCCGAGTTGTTGGCGCTTACCAATCTGTATAACGAGCGTCCGAACTGGCTGTCGAACGCCCACGAGGCAATCGACATTGCCGTTGCGGCGGCATACGGGTCGGACGACTACACGCCGGCCATGCTGGACGACGAGATCTTGCGGCGGCTGCTGGCACTCAATCTGCAACGCTCTGGTAAGGTTTGAGGCTCAATCCGAGTGACATTGCGGGCACACACTGCCACAATATTTGAGTCATGCAAGCCCAATCGATCACCTTCTCACTGACAGACGCATCGTCCGGATACGAGGCGACGCCAGAGCGTGTCCGCTTGGATGCGTTGGCAGTTTTCACGGCCGATGTATCGACACTGTTACGCGGCAGCAAGCGCGAGGTCGACACAGGCGATCTTGATGTGGCAGTGCGCGCCGGCTCGGTCGCGATTGAAACTGCCCCTATAGCCGCGGCACCTTCGCTGTTCCAGGACTTGAAAGCACTGGTCGAGTCAGAGTTGCTGGATGCTGTCGATATCAAGCGCCGTGAGGTCATCGAGCGCTGGCAGAAACTGGCGCGGCAGACGCGTGGTATTGCTTTCAGGATCAGCTCGCCGTTTCTCCGGCAGTCATTGGTCATCGACGCTGGCACGGACTATCGTGCTGACGATGCAGACCAGTGGGTGATGGTCGAACGTTATGTCCGTGGCGAGATTCAAGACCTTGGTGGAGCCAAGAAGGCGAATGCACATGTGCGTCTGCCTGATGGGGTTTTGCTCGCCGTGGCGACTGATCGACAGATGCTGAAGGACGATACCCAGAACCGCCTTTACAAGCCTGCCATGTTGCGGATTCGTGCGCTCTACAACGTGCTGACCCGCGAGCTCAGAGATGCGCAGCTGATCGAGTTCGTCGAATATGCGCCCCGATTCGACGAGAACGAGATGGAACGGCTCACCCGACGTGGCTCGCAGGCTTGGAAGGACGTCGAGAATGCATCTGCCTGGGTTGACGAATTGCGTGGGGGACGCGATTGAACAGCGCGCTCGTCGATACGAGTTTTCTGATCAGTTTGAGCGATCCGGCTCGCAAGCATCACGCAACAGCACAGCAGTATTTCAGGGCCTGCATCGACCGGCGCGTGCCGATGTTCCTGTCCAGCATCGTTATTTCGGAGTATCAGGTCCGGCAGGCCATCAACGACCTGCCACTTCGAAACTTCATCGTGCTGCCGTTCAATATCGACCATGCGATGGCCTGCGGCCTGCTCATTCGTGCTTTGCCAAGGGATGTTGCAGACGACAGGGTGCGCGTGAAGGACGACTTCAAGTTGATCGCGCAATGCCAATGCGAAACAGTGTCACATGTATTGACTGAGGATGCGAACACCCTGTCAAAGTACCTTGATCGGCTAAACAATGAAGGCCGACTGGAAACGCGAGCCATATTGCTGAAAGGCGGATTTGACTCGGCCTGGTTCGAAAATGGGCAAGGCCGACTCGTGCCTTGAAATGTCTTGTGTGCCGGGCTGGCTGCGGTCGCTTTGGTCAGCTCCAAGATTTGTACCAACTTGCCGCCGTCTAAAGCACTCCATCTGACTTCCGCCTTCGCACCATTGATCAACAACATCTGAGGCGGCTGGTGGCCGATATCGACGTCGGCCAGAGCGGGGGAAGGCAATGACTGAGGCAACTCGTCGGTGCCTCGGCGTAGCGAAGTGCATGAGGCAGCTTGGTTTCGGGCGCAGCGCTGTGGCCGAGCAGCTTGCCCGTGCAATCGGGCTGCTTGCGAAGCATGAGCTTCGCCCAGAAGCCGATGCTGCGCTCGCGCGGCGCGCTTACAGCCCGGCCGCTGCTCGCAGCATCTGCGCCTTGTCGGTTGCCTCCCAAGTGAATTCCGGTTCGTCGCGGCCGAAGTGGCCGTAAGCCGCGGTTTTCTCGTAGATCGGGCGCAGCAGGTCGAGCATCTGGATGATGCCTTTCGGGCGCAGGTCGAAATGAGCCTGCACCAGTTCGGCGATCTCGTGGTCGGAAATCACACCGGTGCCTTCGGTATACACGGTGACGTTCATCGGCTTGGCCACCCCGATGGCGTAGGCCACCTGGATCTGACACTGGCGGGCGATGCCGGCCGCGACGATGTTCTTGGCCACGTAACGCGCCGCATAGGCAGCCGAGCGGTCGACCTTGCTCGGGTCCTTGCCGCTGAAGGCGCCGCCGCCGTGCGGGCAGGCGCCGCCGTAGGTGTCGACGATGATCTTGCG
>JBDTQC010000289.1:0-5162 GCA_039932405.1 Ideonella sp. | reverse complement strand
CCGCGGCCGCATGGCGTACTGGGCCGGCTTCTACGAGAAGTTGTTCAATTTCCGCGAAATCCGCTATTTCGACATCAAGGGCGAGCACACCGGCCTGACCAGCAAGGCGATGACCGCGCCGGACGGCAAGATCCGCATTCCGCTGAACGAAGAATCATCGAAGGGTGCCGGCCAGATCGAGGAATATCTGATGCAGTACAACGGCGAGGGCATCCAGCACATCGCCTTGTTCACCGACAACATCATCGACACCATCGATCAGCTGATGATGAATGGTGTGCCGCTGATGACCGCGCCGAACGACATCTACTACGAGATGCTCGAGCACCGGCTGCCCGGCCACGGTGAGCCGGTGCCAGAGTTGCAAACCCGCGGCATCCTGCTCGATGGCAGCACCGAAGGCGGCAACAGGCGTTTGCTGCTGCAGATCTTCTCGCAGACGCAACTCGGCCCGGTGTTTTTCGAATTCATCCAGCGCAAGGGCGACGACGGTTTTGGCGAAGGCAATTTCAAGGCGCTGTTCGAATCGATCGAGCGTGACCAGATCCGCCGCGGCGTGTTGCAAACCGATTGATTGATCGCGGTTGCCGTCCGCTGCAGCCGACCACAGGAGTGACCCATGCCCAAACTGCAAGCCGATCAAGCACGTGAAGCGCTGGCCAGCCTGGCTGGCTGGAAATACGACGCCAAGCGCGACGCGATCACGCGCGAATTCCGCTTCGCCGATTTCGCCGAAGCCTTTGCCTTCATGAGCGAATTGGCGATGGTGGCCGAGCGCAGCAACCACCATCCCGAGTGGTTCAACGTCTACAACCGGGTCGACATCACGCTGACATCGCACGATGTCGGTGGACTGTCGCAGCGCGACATCGATTGGGCCCGCCATGCAGACAAGATCTTCCGCCGATTCTCGGCAAGCAGCGACGCAGCCTGATCGAGGAGCCGATGATGCAAGCGGTGAAGGTCCCCATCGAATTGCACGGCGCAGCCGCCGATGCCCTCCCGGAACGCGCCGACTGGACCATCGACCAAGGCTGGGAACACTACAGTGCCGAGCAACACGCGACCTGGAAGACGCTGTTCGAGCGTCAGACACGGCTGCTGCCCGGCCGTGCCTGCGACGAATTCGTTCACGGCATGCACGACCTGCCGATCGGCCCCGACCAGATCCCCGATTTCCGGCGCCTCAGTGATGTCCTGATGCAGCGCACCGGCTGGCAGGTGGTTGCGGTGCCGGGGCTGGTGCCCGACGAAGTCTTCTTCGAACACCTGGCGAACCGACGCTTTCCGGCGGGTCAGTTCATCCGCCAGCCGAATCAGCTCGACTACCTCGAAGAACCGGACGTCTTTCACGACGTGTTCGGCCATGTGCCGATGTTGATGAACCCGGCGATCGCCGACTACATCCAGGCCTACGGCGTCGGTGGCTTGCGGGCGCGCCAACTCGGCAAACTCGACAAGCTGGCGAGGGTCTACTGGTATACGGTCGAGTTCGGCCTGGTTCAGCAATCCGACGGGGTGCGCATCTATGGCGCCGGCATTGCATCGTCGTTCACCGAAAGCGTCTTCGCGCTCGATGACCCGTCACCGAACCGAATCCGCTTCGACCTCGAACGCGTGATGCGCACCCGTTATCGCATCGATGATTTCCAGGAGAGCTATTTCGTCATCGACAGCCTGGACGATCTGCTCGATCTGGCAAAGATCGATTTCGGACCGCTTTACGAGCGCATTGATGGGCAACCCGAAATCCTGCCTGGCCAGATTTCCGAGAGCGACATGTTGAGCAGCCGGGGCAGCGGCAGCTATCACGCGGGGAAAAAGCGCGGCTCATGAGACGGCTCGGCTTTGTCAAGCGGTGCGCTCGCCAGGCGCACTGCAAGCGCGGCTGAAGCCGCTCCTACAGGGCAAGCTGCGGGGTAGGAGCGGCTTCAGCCGCGATGTTGGTCGTGCATCGGGTCGTCACCGATAAAACGCCTCGACTCGACCTTTCAACTGAATCGTCAGCGGCTGACCCTTGCGGTTCAGCGCCCGGCCGGCCGGCACCTTGATCCAGCCTTCGCTGATGCAATATTCCTCGACATCGCTGCGCTCCTTGTCGTTGAAGCGGATTCCGATGGCGCGCTCGAACACGCTTGCATCGTGAAACTTGCTGCGCGGGTCGGTCGACAGTCGGTCTGGCAGCGAAGTCGGTTCGGTGGTGTCGTTCATCGGAGCGTTCTGGATTGCAGGAGGTGCAATCGTAGCCTTGCCGGTCAGTGTTCGACGCCACAGCGCTGGGCGTTGACGCAACAGTGAAACAAACCGGATCCGACCGACGCCAACGCGAGCATTTTTCCGACATCGCGCTTGCAGGACCTTTCGGAAAATGATGACTTCGAATAGTTAGTCAAGGAAAATTCATGCGCAATTCAATCATCACCATCTCCAGCATCGCTTTTGCAGCCACTTTCGCGCTCGCGGGCTGCGATGTCCAGAAGACCCAGGAAGGCAATGTCACCCTGCCGAAATACGAGAAAACACAGGAAGGCAGCGTGACGATGCCGAAGTACGACGTGACCGCTCCGAGCGTGGTCGTCGGCACGACTGAAAAGACGGTTGAAGTGCCGACCGTCACGACGGAAACCAAGACCATCACCGTTCCTGTGATCGGCGTTCAGACTGCGGACGAGAAAAAAGCCGAAGAGAAAAAGGCTGAAGGAAAATAAGCGTTTGCAGGGCTCAATGTAGAGCCAGCGTGTTGTAGAGCGTTTGGGATGAGTCGACTCGCCTATCAAAAGGCGAGTCGTCCGAAAATCACGAGCAACCCTCCAATCACCTGCAACACGCGGACCGCCCATTTCGAAGGCGCGATCAGTCCGTACGAGATCAAGCCGAGGCCCAGCATCATCTGCGCGAAAGCCAGTATCGCGGGCAGTGGGTGGCTAGTCAGCAAAAGAAGCTCCGGATTGGCAATCATCCCCAGCGGGATCACGTAGAGACCGACGCCGAGCCGCATCGCAGTGGTCGCGACCTTCAGCCAATTTTCCTCGACCATGCCGGCGGCAATGAAGACCGCACCGCACACCGGAGGCGTGATCGTAGACAGCAAGGCAAACCAAAAGACAAATAGATGCGCTTGCAGCGGTTCGAGCCCGAGCCTGGTGAGTGCCGGGCCGGCAACCGAGATGCAGATTACGTAGGCGGCGGTGGTCGGTACCTCCATGCCGAGCACCATGCAGGCGAGCGCCGTCAACCCCAGTGATGGCCACAACAGGCCACCCGAGCCCGACAGAATCACCGATGTGATCTTCACGCCCAGGCCGGTGATCGACAACACACCAACAATGATCGACGCGCACAGGATGATGGCGGCAATCATTGAAACCTGCGCTCCCGCGGCGATCAGTGCCGACTCGACGCGACGGCCGGTGCGGCGCCAATCAAAGGTCAGCCGCACGTCGAACAGCAACATTCCCGCGCCGGCGATGATCGCCATCGAGGCCGCATATTCCGGCGTCAGATCGGCAACGAACATGCCCCACATCAGCACAACAAACGGCACCAGGAAAAACAGCGACGTGATCAGCACGTCGTGCAGTGCCGGCTTGTCTTCTTCGGACAGCGCCTTCAGTTCCAGCCGACGGCAGTAGGCGTTGACTCCGAGCCAGACGGCGACGAAATACAGCAGCGCCGGCAGGATCGCCGCCGCCATGATGCCGGTATAGGGCACCCCGGTCAGTTCGACCATCACGAAGGCGCCCGCGCCCATCAACGGCGGCATGATCTGCCCACCGGAAGACGCCACCGCCTCGACCGCGCCGGCCAGACGTCTCGGATAACCGAGCTTGACCATCGCCGGCAGCGTGACCGCGCCGGTCGATGCGACGTTGGCCGACGCTGAACCCGAAATCGACCCGAACAGCGCCGACGAAACCACCGAAACCTTCGCCGCGCCGCCGTTCAGGCGTCCGGCGGCAGCGGCGGCAATGTTCATGAAACCCTGGCCGGCCTCGCCGGCATTCAGCACGGCACCGAAGATCACGAAGATCGCGACCACGCCAACGGAAATGCCGGTCAGGCTGCCCCAGATGCCGCCTTCGGCAATCGTCAGGGTGCCGAGAAAACTGCTCAGCGGCGTTCCCGAGTGCCCGAATTCGCCCGGCAGATACTGACCGAACAACCCGTACAGCAGGGTCAGCAGCGCCATCAAAGGCAACGGCCAGCCGATGGCACGCCGCGCACCCTCGAGCACCACCAGCAGCAACACGGCGGCGATTGCGATTTGCCCCTTGCCTTCGAGAAAGCCGTACTGATCGCCCAGCGCATTCTGGTTCCAGGCAACCCAGATGGCCGCCGCCATGCCCACAATTGCCAGCGGCCATCCGGTGCGTCGGGCAGTCGGCGATTTGGCCGCGTAGACGAAGATCCACGGCAACGCAAGCGCCATGTGCAGCGGGCGGCTGACCAGATTGGGCACCAGCCCGTAGAAGATCAGCCCGAGGTGGAATGCAACGCTGACCGCGCCGAGCGCAGTCCAGAGCCGAAGCTTGGCAAGTTTCACATTTGCGCGGCGGTCAGCTTGAAGCCGGCTTCCTTGTAATAACGCAGCGCACCGGGGTGAATCTTGCCGGTGATGGTCGGCATCAGCGATTGATCGACGCCTTTCCACCACGGCGCTTCCGAAGACATCGTCGCCTTCTGTTGCCAGAAAGTCTTGGTCAAGGCGTAGGCCACGTCATCCTTCATGGCGGTGGTGGTGTACGCGACCACCGGCAGCGAGGTGGTATTGACCGCTGTCTTCTGGCCCGCGTAGGTGCCGGCGGGGATGGTCAGCTTGTCGCGTTTGGTCTGGGCAATCTGGGCATCGCTGAGCGAAAGTAGCGTGACACCGGTGGAAGCCGCTGCCTCGATGACATTCGGAGCCGGCCACGAACCGGCGGTCACGAAGGCGTCGATCTGGCCATTCTTCAGCGCGGCCACTGCATTCGACAATTCCGCATCAGCCAGCTTGACCTTGCCCTCCAGGCCGAAATCCTTCAAATATTTCTCGCCTTCGGTGGCACCGAACGAGCCCTTGCCGAGCAGCAGCGTCTTGCCTGCCAGATCGGTCAGGTTGCTGATGCCTTTGTCGGAACGGGCGACGAAATGCATCGTCAGCGAAGGGATCGGGAACAGGGCAC
>JBDTQC010000288.1:0-5174 GCA_039932405.1 Ideonella sp. | reverse complement strand
CCTTCATGAAGGCCTTGCGCTCGTCGCCGGCCTTGCCCTTGGCGTCGGCGTTGCAGGTTTTCATTTTCATCTGCTGGGTCGGCTTCTTGTTCGACAGACAGGTCTTCATGAACGACTTGCGATCATCACCTTTCATGTCTTTCGCCGACGTGTTGCATTCGCCCATCTTGGTCTGCTGCTTGCCCATCGGCGCGCTGGCTCCGGCGGCGGCCATGTCGGGCGCGCCCTTGTGCGACGACGCGAAAGCGGTGCCTGCGAACGCGGTCGCGGCAACCAGGGCCAGTGTGGAGATCAAGGTTTTCATGGGTGTTCCTGACGAGAATCGAGGCGGAATTGCCTGGACATTTGACCTGGCCGACCGGCCCGGTTGAGCTTCAACGCGGCCGCGAGCCGCGGCGCCGACACTATAAATTCAAATCACAAGATTTTGCGCGGATGCGCCAGCGCTTCATGCGCCGCATGCAATCGGCGCACCAGCACCCGAATGAATGCCTCGTCGAACAGGTGACGACACGCCGGGCTGAACTGCGCCATGCTGTCAGGCGTGAACGAAATCGTGGTGGTCGATTCGGTCACGACAAGATCAGCGCTGTGGCGGCGCAAGTCTGCACTTGGAGCGAGATAGGCCATCTCGCCCACCGACGTACCGCCGCCCAGATGCGCCACCTTCTCGCTGTCGCGAAAAACGTCGACCCCGCCATTGGCAAGAATGTGAAAACTCTGGCCGAGGTCACCCTTTCGATACAGGCGGTGCCCAAAGCCGAAGCGCTCCCAACGCGCGCGCCGCACGACCTCCCACAGTTCGACATCGCCGAAGCTGGTGAAGAACTCGAGCGCGCGCAGCATCGTGAAACGCTCCGAATCGAGCACCTCTTGAAGTTGTCCACGCGGAACGTGATGATCTGCAATCAAGGCCGACAAGGCTGCGGCGAATTCGTCCCAGTCGGCAAAGCGCTGGCTGGCCTGCTTGGCCAGGGCGCGCCGCACCACGGCGTCGACCTCTGGCGCCAGGCCGACACGCAGCGTCGTCAGCGGCGTCGGCTCGACGTTGTAGATCTGGTGCATCAGCGTGGCCTGCGACGCCGCCTCGAACGGTGGCCGCCCCGCAATCAGGTGATAAAGCAACGCCGCCAGCGAATACATGTCGGATCTCGCATCAAGCTCGCTGCCGTCTACCTGTTCCGGCGCCATGTAGGCCAGCGATCCGACACGGTGCACCTGCGTCATGTCCGAGCCCATGTTCAGCACGCTGCCGAAGTCGGACACCTTGACATCCGTCACGCGTCCCTGCGCGTCGAGCAGCGTCAGCAGGTTGGCCGGCTTCACGTCACGGTGGATCAGGCCCTGGCGATAGACATAGTTCAGTGCCATCGAACACTTGAACGCCAGATCGACCACCTGCTCCAGCGGCAGCAGATTGTCCGGTCGGCAGAATTCACGCAATGTGCCGCCTGGCACATATTCCATCACCAGATAGGGCCAGCTCGGATCGTCGACCGCATCGTAGATCTGCACCACATTCGGATGGTGCAGCCGGCCGACCAGCGCAGCCTCGGCGGCAAAGAAGCGCTCGCTGTAGCGCCCGCCGATTTCATCGGAAGACGCCGGAAGGCGCACCCGCTTGATCGCGACATCACGTCGATTGAACTCGTCGTGACACAGGAATACATCGCTGGTTGCGCCCTCGCCGAGATGGCGAAGGACGCGGTATTTGCCGATCAGCTGAGGCGCCGCTGTCGAATCGGCGCGAGCGGATGCCAGATCGGTGGCGGAGAGGCTTGTCATGGCAATATCCGCATTCTTGCACTGGCTGGCCCCAGGAAGGCAGCAATATGAAGCCTGTGTGCGTCAATCGGCGACGGCCGACTGCGGCGCATCCTTAGAATCGCCGGATGATTGAAGTCAAACAGTCGCTGCTGGGCGCGCTGAGCACGGCGATTCGCACGGTCAGCCCGCAGACGCCGTTGCTGGCGGTTTTCGAGAGTCCAAAACAGGCCGCGCACGGCGATCTGGCCATCACCGCGGCGATGATGCTGGCCAAATCGATGCGCCGCCCGCCACGCGAAGTCGCACAGGCGCTGGTCGAGGCCTTGCGCGCACAGCAGGCCGTGACGGATTGGGTCGCCTCGCTGGAGATCGCCGGTCCGGGTTTCATCAACCTGCACCTCAAGCCGGCGGCCAAGCAGGCCGTCGTGACCGAGATCCTGCACGCCGGGGCCGAGTTCGGCCGCCAGCCTCCGCTCGACGAGCCGGTGCTGGTCGAATTCGTCTCGGCCAATCCGACCGGGCCGCTGCATGTCGGCCACGGCCGGCAGGCTGCTCTCGGCGATGCGCTGTGCAAATTGTTCGAGACACAGGGCCGCAAGGTCACGCGAGAGTTTTATTACAACGATGCTGGCGTGCAGATCGCCACGCTGGCCGCTTCGACCCAGGCACGTCTGCGTGGCTTGCAACCTGGCGACCCGCAGTGGCCTGAGCCGGCATACAACGGCGACTACATCGCCGACATTGCCGCCGCTTTCAGGGCTGGCCAGAGCGTGACAGCCGACGACCGCAGTTTCACCGCCTCCGGCGATGTCGATGACATCGATGGCATCCGCCAATTTGCGGTCGCCTACCTGCGACACGAACAGGATCTCGACCTGCAGGCATTCGACGTTCACTTCGACAACTATTTTCTGGAGTCGAGCCTGTACACCAGCGGCCGCGTCGAACAAACCGTCAAGCGCCTGGTCGACGCCGGCAAGACCTTCGAGGACGGAGGCGCCTTGTGGCTGCGCAGCACCGACTACGGCGACGACAAGGACCGCGTAATGCGCAAGTCCGACGGCAGCTACACCTATTTCCTGCCCGACGTGGCCTACCACCTCGGCAAGTGGGAGCGCGGCTTTCACAAGGCGATCAATGTGCAGGGTAGCGATCACCATGGCACGATCGCACGGGTTCGCGCCGGGCTGCAGGCGTCTGGTGCTGGGATTCCAGCCGCCTACCCCGACTACGTGCTGCACAAGATGGTGACGGTGATGAAGGGCGGCGAGGAAGTCAAGATTTCCAAGCGCACCGGTGGTTATGTGACCCTGCGCGATCTGATCGAGTGGACCAGCAAGGATGCGGTCCGATTTTTCCTGACCAGCCGCAAGGCAGACACCGAATTCACCTTCGATATCGATCTGGCACTGCAGCAGAACGACGAGAACCCGGTGTTCTACGTTCAGTATGCCCACGCGCGAATTTGCTCGGTGCTGCAGCAGCATCAGCAGCGCCGTGCGGCTGCGGGCGCGGCGGAGGAAGACGGCGAACCGGTGATCGGGCTGTTGACCGCACCCACCGAGCTGGCGCTGATGCTCAAGCTGGCCGACTATCCGAAGATGCTCGACAGTGCGGCCAACAGCCTGGCGCCGCACGATGTGGCGTTCTACCTGCGCGATCTGGCCGGCGCGTTTCACAGCTATTACGGCGCCGAGCGGATTCTCGGCGACGACCCGGTGTTGACCCGGGCCCGCCTGACCCTGCTGCGCGCGACCCGACAAGTGATTGCCAACGCGCTCGATGTGATCGGGGTCAGCGCGCCCGAACAGATGCATCGCGAAGTCATCGCGACGGAGCAGCCATGAAGAACAGACAATTTGGCGGATTCGGCCTCGGCCTGATCGTCGGGCTGCTAAGCGGCCTCGCATTGGCGCTGGCGGTTGCGCTGTATGTGACCAAGGTGCCGATTCCCTTCGTCAACAAGGTGCCGCAGCGCGCCAGCAGCGACCGCGATGCCGAGGAGAAGGAGCGCAACCGGAACTGGGATCCAAACGCACCGCTGCACGGCAACAACCCGGTGCGGCAGCCGGCAGCTGCGATAGCCTCCGCCCCGGCCACAACAGCGGTTGCGCCGCGTCCGGACCCTGCCGAGCCCGCCGAAGCGGGCGCCAACGTCTCCGCGACGAATCCGGGCACCACGCCGACGACACCTGCCGAGCCACGGCCCCGGACGATGGCATCGCCAGCCCCGGCCACCACCGCCAATCCGATGCGCAATCCGCCCGCAGCACCGGGTACCGCTCAAGCTCCGTCCGATTCGGCGAATCGACAGGCTGCGTCGATCTTCTCCGACCGCCCGGCGCCAGCCCCGGGTGAATCGGCGCTGTCTACCAAATCGCGCGATGATCCGTTCATCTACTATGTTCAAGCTGGCGCGTATGGACGCCAGGAAGACGCCGAACAGCAGCGCGCCAAGCTCGCGATCATCGGTCTGGAAGCGAAGGTCACCGAGCGCGAGCAGGCAGGGCGAACCGTATTCCGGGTCCGCGTCGGACCATTCGACAAACGCGAGCGTGCCGACGAAACAAAGGCGCGCCTGACCGGCGCCTCGATCGACGGCTTGCTGGTTCGGGTGCAGAAATGATTTCCGGACAACGAGCCAAGACGGATTTACCACCGGGAATCTGCAACTTTCTTTCAGTGCGCCGCTCTGACCCGGCAAGCGTCTCTCTCTTTCACCAGGAAACGAATCGATGAACCGCCGAGATTTCTCAACCACCGTGGCCGGATTGGGTCTGGCTGGCAGCAGCCTCTCCCTGCCGGCGCTGGCACAGGCCAAGCCGGTCGAGGGCAAGGACTACATCCGGCTGGCCCAGCCACAGCCGGTGCCGCCGGGCAAGATCGAGGTCATCGAGTTTTTCTGGTATGGCTGCCCGCATTGCAACGCCTTTGAGCCAATGATCGAGCCGTGGGCCAAGAAGCTGCCAGACGATGTCGTGTTTCGCCGGGTACCAGTCGCTTTCCGCGACGAGCCGTTTGTGGCGCATCAGAAGATCTACTACGCGCTGGAAGGCCTGGGGCAGGTCGATGCGATGCACCGCAAGGTCTTCTACGCGATTCACAACGATCGCATGCGTCTGGATAAATTGCCCGACATCGCAGCCTTCATGGCGAAGAACGGCATCGACGCGGCCAAGTTCACCGACATGTTCAATTCGTTCTCGGTCCAGACCAAGGCCAATCAGGCCCGCAAACTCGCCGAGGCCTACCGCATCGACGGCGTTCCGGCGATGGGAATCCAGGGACGCTTCTTCACCTCCGGCACATTGGCCGGTTCCGCGCAGCGCTCGCTGCAAGTCACCGACTACCTGGTTCAGACAGTCCGCAAACCCTGAGCCTGCGCCCGGCAGGGCGCGTCAAGGGCA
>JBDTQC010000287.1:0-5178 GCA_039932405.1 Ideonella sp. | reverse complement strand
CAACCGTGCGGATACCGAGACGGCGCGCGGTCTTGGCAACGCGGCACGCGATCTCTCCCCGATTGGCGCCGGATTGAGCACGAAGAAAAACGGCACGAAATACATGGTGCTGCCCAGGCGCATCGATTGCAGGCCGACGCTCATCGGCGTGGCCCCGGAAATGCCGGCCGCAACGAACGACGCCAGGGCCACTGGCGGCGTGATGAACGACACCATGCCCCAGTACATCATGAACAGGTGCACAGCCACTGGATCGAAGCCGGCCGCCACCAGCGGCGGCGCCAGCACGATGGCCAGGAAGATGTAGCAGGCCGTGATCGTCATGCCCATGCCGAAGATGAAGCTGGTGACCGCCCCCATCACCAGCAACACGTGGATGTTGTTGCCCGCCAGGTAGACCAGGTCATTGGCCAGAGTGCCGGCCAGACCGGTGACCGACAGCGCGCCGATGATCAGCCCGACGCCGGCCAGCAGCGCGGCCAGTTCGGCCAGCGACTTGGTGACGCCCTCGATCAATGCGAACAACTTCTTGCCGTTGAGCCGATGCCGCGGCCAGATCTGGTTGATGATGAGCAGCAGCGCGGTGGCGTAGAACGGCGCAATCGCCTCCTGTTGCAGGACCAGCAGCATCCAGACCAGCAGCACGAAAACGAAGATATATTGCCAACCCTCGGCCAGCGTGGCCTTGATCGAGGGCAGCTCCGCACGTGGCAAGCCACGCAACCCGCGCCGCGCCGCGTAGCCATCGATCTGCACGAACAGGCCGAAATAGAACAGCAGCGACGGCACGATCGCCGCCATCACCACCGTTGAGTATGGAACGCCGAGGAACGCGGCCATCACGAATGCAGTGGCCCCCATGATCGGTGGCATCAACACGCCGCCGGTGGACGCACAGGCTTCGACGCCGCCAGCGTAGGCCGGTGAAAATCCGGTGCGTTTCATCGCCGGGATCGTGACGACACCGGTGGTCAGCACGTTCGAGACCACGCTGCCGGAAACCGAGCCCATCAAGCCGCTGGCGAAGATGGCCACCTTGGCCGGACCGCCGCGCACCCGACCAAACAGCGCAAAGGCGATGTTGTTGAAAAAGCTGGCCGCGCCGGTGTATTGCAGCACCGCACCGAACATCACGAAGCCGATCACCAGCTCGCCAAAAGCCCGCATCGGAATGCCCAGCACGCTTTCGCTGCTGGCGAAATGGTAGGCCGCAGTCGTGGAAAACGGTTGCGGCAGTCCGGAAATCGGTCCCGGCATGTGCCCGGCATAGACGGGATACAGCGAGACGATCACGACGACGATGAAAACGGCTGTGCCACCGGCGCGCCGCGTCGCCTCGAGCAGCAACAGCCAGCCGAGGGCAGCTACCCAGACCGCGGTGGTCGGCGCCATGAATTCCCACGCTTCAGACAGGATGCGGTGCGAGTTGGATGCGAAGTAGCAAAAGACCCCGAACGACAGCATGTAGAGCAGGGCGTCGTACCACGGCACGTCGTCCATGCGTGCGCCGCGATGGGCCGGCAAGAACAGGAAGACCGTTCCGACCAGCAGCGCACCGAGCATGTAGAGGTAGGCGTTGTCGAGCAGCGTGTAGTCGACCAGAAATCCCAGGTTCAGGATCTTGTTCAACGCCAGCACGATGGCCGCCACCCCGGTGGCAACCACCACGCAACGCCACGCCATCGACAAGCGGCGGTAGCGCTCCTCGGGGTGCGCTGCGACGGCTGGAGCGGGGCTGGTTGACACGTCAGGAGGGACGACGACGACTTACCAGCTGGTGACGACCGGATCGAAACCGGCCTTTTTCAGCGCGTCGGCGCGCGCACTCATCCAGGCATGCTCGAACGCTTTCTCGTCGGCATGGCTGGCAGCCGACACCGTTTTCCAAGCCTCGGCCAGTACTTTCTGGCGCGCCACCAGCTTGTCGTTGTTGGCCTGGTGCTCGGGCTTCCACAAGCCCTTTTCCTTCCAGTAGCGGATCGCGCCGTCGTGATACGGAATCACCCAGGCAAAGTTCTGCCGTTCTACCGCCCAACCCTGATTGCCGGGAGCCGAATCCTTGTAGTCGGGGAACAGCTCGACCATCGCCTTGGTCATCGCATATACCGAATTGGCATCCTGTTTCTCGTAGGCCATCAGGATCGGGTAGGGGTACGACGCCGACTCGACCTTGTGATCGTTGTCGAGATCGGCCCCTTCGGCACCCATGAACGGGAAGAAGAAAGGCGCGGTCGAATTCATGCGCGCCCACCCGGCCTTGTCCTTGTGCGCAATCACCGGATAGACGATGCCGCGTGGCGACTTTGCAAGCTGATACGCCTTGCCGGAGATCGATGACGTGAATGCGGCATCGGCTTGGCCGTTGATGACGCCGTCCATGGCCGCTCCGAAGCCGCCGAATTCGACCTTCTTGACATCATCCCAGGTGAGGTTGGCAAAGGCCAGGATGGCGGTGATGTTCTGGTTCAGCGACGGCGCGCCGATGACCCAGGCCACCCGCTTGCCTTTCAGGTCGGCGGCGGTCTTGATGCCGGAGTCTTTTGCAGCGACAACGGTCAGCACCTGGTCGGAGTTGTTCAGCAGCAAGCCGCGAATCGGCTGCGGGCCCCAGCTCTTGGCGCCGAACTCGAAGACACCTTCTTGCGCCAGATAGCTGCCACCAACGCCATTCGCGGAAAACTGCACCTGTCCCTCGCGCGCGGGGAGCGTGCGCGAGACATCGTTCTTGCCCGGCAGCACACGCAGGTTGACGCCATATTTCTGTTTCAGCGCATTGCCGATTGCAACCGCCTGGTTGTAGCCACCCGAGCCGACGTCATAGGCGCTCCAGGCCAGGGTCGACGGCAGACCTGGAGGCGGTGTTTGCGCCGACGCGATGGCGCCAACCGACCCGAGCAACAAACCGAAGGCCAGACGAGTCGCTTGCTGTTTCAGATTCATTTCAGGGTTTCCTTGCATGGATGGGAAGTGGTGCGATGCTCACATCAAAGTCGCCCCCTGTCTGCTAGGGCATCCCTGAGGGTACGGCCCGGTTCATCACCTGATCCCAGCAGGGCTGGCGTGCACAATTCGACGTCGGGCCTGGCATCGGCACGCGCGCTTTTGCATCGAGCGCTTGCACTGCCACTTCGCAAGCTTCATTCACCTCATCGGCGCCTTCTGGAACTTGGTGCGGCACTGGTGGTTACCCCAAGGAATACGATGTCGAACAACTCTTCCATTCCGGTGGCTGTCGTCACCGGAGGCGCACGTGGCATCGGTCTGGCCATCGGCCGATGGTTTCTCGCCAACGGCCACCGGATCGCGCTGCTCGATATCGATCAGCAGACCTTGGCGGCGACCAGTGAATCCTTGCGTGATTCCGAACGTGTGTTGACACTGGTCTGCGATGTGCGTGATCCCCAGCAGGTGCAGGACGCGGTCGATCGGGTCGCCGCCACCTTCGGGCGAATCGATGCGTTGGTCAACAACGCGGGGATTGCCGTCTTCAAGCCGATTGCAGAGGTTTCGTATCGCGAATTTCGCGACGTCATGGCCACCAACCTCGATGGTGCGTTTCTGTGCACGCAGGCCTGCGCCGCGGTGATGCGTGGCAATGGCGGCGGCAGCGTCGTCAACATCGCATCGATTTCAGGGCTGCGCGCCAGCACCTTGCGGGTTGCCTATGGCACCAGCAAGGCCGCGCTGATCCACCTGACCAAACAGCAGGCGGTTGAACTGGGTACGGTCGGGATCCGTGTCAATGCCATTGCGCCCGGCCCGGTCGAGACCGAAATGGCCAAACTCGTGCACAGCGTCGCAATTCGTTCCGACTACTACGACGCGATTCCGCTCAACCGCTATGGAACGACTGAGGAGATGGCGCAGGTGACCGGCTTTCTGTGCAGCCCGGCCGCCTCGTTCGTCAACGGTCAGGTATTGGCGGTCGACGGCGGCTTCGACGCCTGTGGTGTCGGCCTGCCGACCTTGCGCCGGCAGGCGGAAATCTGAGAAGCAGCGCTTGAATTACGGATCGAGCGCCGCATGCCGACAGTGCTGGCAGTGCCTTTCCAGGCACCGCCAGCTTCAGTTTCAGGCTGACTGGACGCTGATCCGGCGCGGCTGGGCGTGCGCCGCTTTCGGAATGTTCAGCCGCAGCACGCCGTTGCTGAACTCGGCCGTGACCTTGTCGGCGTCGAGCTCGCGGCTCAGCGTGAATGCGCGCCGGTAGCCCTTGCGACGCACTTCGGCGTGGCTCGGTTCCAGATCGGCCGGCAGTGCCAATCCAAGTTCGGCCTCGATCACCAGGGTTTCGCCATCGACCCTCACATCGAGCTTGTCTTTCGGCACGCCAGGCAGATCGGCGTACAGCGTGATGCCGCTCGGATCTTCGATCACGTCGACCTGCGGCAGCAACGACTCCTCGTTGCGCTGGGCAGCCGCCTTGTCTTCGGGGCGGCGGGTAACGGCTTGTGATGTCATGTTGAGTGCTCCCTCTTCGTTCATTGAACCGTGATGCGGCGTGGCTGAGCCGACGCGCGTCGCTTCACACTGACTTGCAGCACACCATCTCGGTAGCTGGCAGTGACGCCGTCCGGATCGACATCGTCGGGCAGGCTGACAACCCGGCGGAAACGCCCTTCGAAGCGCTCCTTGATGTGAGCCGTCGATTTGCCGTTGCCACTGCTGGTGTCGCGTGGCTGCGGCGGACGCTCGCCTTCGATCGTCAAGACACCGCGATCGAGATTGACCTCGATCTTCGATGGGTCGACGCCGGGCGCAAACGCGTAGATCTCCACCGACGTTGGGGTGTTGCCGACATTCAATGCCGGATAGCTGCGGCCGAAGCCACGGATGCTGGGTGAAACGGTATCGAACGACTGCTGCATTTCGCGTTGCAGGCGTTCCATCTCGGCGAACAGATCGCCCGAATACAAGCTTCTGTACATGGTCTTGAGCTCCTTGAGTTGAGGGGCACGATCGTCTCGACGCGGCGCCCTGGCTCAACAGATCTAAGGTCTGCCGCTGCGCTTTTCAAGTGCAATTTTTCGCGACATCGGCCAAGGCGGGCCATCGCAGGCATTGTTCGTCGAGCATGCCGCCGAGCGCGCAGTAGAGCCGCGCCCGATCGAGCATCTGTTCATGGATGCGATCTTCCACTGGAGGCAAGCGCCGTTTCCGACACTCACCAGGGCGCTG
>JBDTQC010000286.1:0-5193 GCA_039932405.1 Ideonella sp. | reverse complement strand
GCATGCGGCCGACCGCGCCGGTACCTATATCCCGCATTTCTGCTATCACAAGAAGCTGTCGATCGCGGCCAATTGCCGCATGTGTCTGGTCGAGGTGGAGAAAGCGCCGAAGCCGATGCCGGCCTGCGCCACGCCGGCCACCCAGGGCATGATCGTGCGCACGCGCAGCGAGAAAGCGCTGAAGGCGCAGCAGAGCGTGATGGAGTTTCTGCTGATCAACCATCCGCTCGACTGCCCGATCTGCGATCAGGGCGGCGAGTGTCAGTTGCAGGATCTGGCGGTCGGCTACGGCGCATCGGAGTCGCGCTACACCGAAGAAAAGCGCGTTGTCTTCCGGAAGGAAGTGGGCCCGCTGATCTCGATGGCCGAGATGACCCGTTGCATCCATTGCACACGCTGTGTGCGCTTCGGTCAGGAAGTGGCCGGTGTGATGGAACTCGGCATGATTCACCGCGGTGAACACGCCGAGATCACCACGGTGATTGGCGACACCATCGATTCGGAATTGTCGGGCAACATGATCGACATCTGTCCGGTTGGCGCCTTGACCAGCAAGCCGTTCCGTTACAGCGCCCGAACCTGGGAACTGTCTCGGCGCAAAAGCGTCAGCCCGCACGACAGCAACGGCAGCAACCTGATCGTTCAGGTCAAGAGCAATCGCGTGATGCGGGTGCTGCCACTCGAGAACGAGGCCGTCAACGAATGCTGGATTGCCGACCGCGACCGTTTCAGTTATGAGGCCTTGAACGTCGAAGACCGCCTGACCATGCCAATGGTCAAGCAGAACGGCGAGTGGCAATCCACCGATTGGCCGAGCGCGCTTGAATATGTCTCGCGCAGCCTTGGGCAGATCAAGGACCAGCACGGCGCATCGAGCATCGGCGCACTGGCTTCTCCGTACAGCACCGTCGAAGAATTGCATTTGCTGGGCAAGCTGCTGCGCGGCCTTGGCAGCGAAAACATCGACCACCGCCTGCGCAATCGCGATTTCAGCGCGGCGCCTGCAGGTTCGGCGCGTTGGCTCGGCGGGCCGATCGCCGAGCTGTCGACTGCCCAGCGCGTGCTGGTGGTCGGCTCGTTCCTGCGCAAGGATCATCCGCTGTTTGCGCAGCGTCTGCGCCAGGCCTGCAAGCACGGCGCCCAGATTCACCGCTTGAATGCGTTCGAAGACGATTGGCTGATGCCGATTGGCACTTCGCTGATTGCCGAACCGGCGCGCTGGCTGAACGAGCTCGCCGGCATTGCAGCGGCGCTTGCCGCGACGGCCGGCTTGGCGGCGCCAGTCGCTGCTGAAGCGTCCGACCAGGCGAAGGCGGTTGCGCAATCCCTGGCCAGCGGCGAAGGCAAGTGGATCCTGCTCGGCAAGGCGGCGGCTGAACATCCGCAGGCCGACGCACTGCTCGCATTGGCCGACTGGATTGCCACCCAGACAGGTGCCCGCGTCGGCTTCCTCGGCGAAGCGGCCAACAGCGTTGGCGCGCAGCTGGTGAATGCGTTGCCGGGAGAGGGCGGGCGCGATGCCAGGTCGATGCTCGACGGCAGCCTGAAAGCGCTGCTGCTGCTGAACGTCGAACCGATGCTCGACATCGATGATGCGCCGTCGACGCTGAGAGCCCTCTCTGGCGCCGATCTGGTGGTGGCCCTGACGCCATTCAAATCGGCTGCCATCGAGGTCGCCGATGTGCTGCTGCCAATCGCTCCCTTCACCGAGACATCAGGCAGCTTTGTCAGTGTCGAAGGCCGGCTGCAGTCGTTTCACGGGGTTGTGAAAGCACTCGGTGATTCACGTCCCGCCTGGAAGACCCTGCGGGTGCTGGGCAACCTGCTGGGTCTCCCTGGCTTCGAATTCGAAACTTCGGACGAGGTTCGAACCGAGGCGATCGGCGATCCGGATTCGATCGTCGGGCGGTTTGACAACCGGCCGGCCACCGCAGTGGCAAGCATTCAACTGGCCGCGATCGACGCGTCGGCGATCGAGCGCATTGCCGACCTGCCGATCTATGCCAGCGACATGCTGGTACGGCGCGCCGACAGTCTGCAACGCACGGTTGACGGGCAGCCGACGCTGGCCAGCATCTCGCCTGGGTTGGCGGCCGAACTCGGCGTGTCTGCCGGCGCCTTGCTCAGGTTCAGCCGTGGCGCTGATGCGGTCGTCGAGCTGCCAGTGACGATCGATAACCGGCTTGCGCCGCGTGCCGCACGCATTCCCGCCGGCCTCTCGGTCACTGCGTCGCTCGGCGCCGCCTTCGGCCCGCTCGGCGTCGAGAAAGTCTGAGGCTGCAATGATCGATCAAATCAATGCCACCGGGCAATCCTTGTTGGGCGGCGCCTGGCCAGTGGCCTGGACGCTGATCAAGATTGTCGCGCTGCTGTTGCCGCTGATGGGCTGCGTGGCCTATCTGACGCTGTGGGAGCGCAAGGCGATTGGCTGGACACAGATCCGGCCTGGTCCGAACCGGGTTGGTCCGTGGGGCTTGCTGACGCCGATTGCCGACGCCGTCAAGCTGATGTTCAAGGAAATCATCCTGCCGACGGCTGCCAACCGGCCGCTGTTCCTGCTCGGCCCGGTGATGACAATCATGCCGGCGCTGGTAGCCTGGGTGGTGATTCCTTTCGGCCCGGAAGTCGCGCTGGCCAACATCAATGCCGGTCTGCTGTTCTTGATGGCGATCACCTCGCTCGAGGTTTACGGGGTGATCATTGCCGGATGGGCTTCCAACTCGAAATACGCCTTCCTCGGCGCCATGCGTGCGGCAGCGCAGATGGTCAGCTACGAAATCGCGATGGGTTTTGCATTGGTCGTGGTGTTGATGGTCAGCGGCACCTTGAACATGACCGAGATTGTTCTTGGGCAGGACCGGGGCCGTTTCGCAGCGCTCGGCCTGAACTTCCTGTCGTGGAATTGGCTCCCGTTGCTGCCGATCTTCGTCGTCTATTTCATCTCCGGACTGGCTGAGACCAACCGCCACCCGTTCGACGTCGTCGAAGGTGAATCGGAGATCGTCGCAGGCCACATGGTCGAATATTCCGGCATGGCGTTCGCGATGTTCTTCCTGGCCGAATACGCGAACATGCTGCTGGTCTCGATTCTGACGGTCACGATGTTCCTCGGGGGCTGGTTGCCACCGATCGACAGCGTCATCTTCAACTGGATTCCCGGCTGGATCTGGCTTGGTCTGAAGACGTTTGCCGTGGTGACCATCTTCTTGTGGGTGCGCGCCACTTTCCCGCGTTTCCGCTACGACCAGATCATGCGTCTGGGTTGGAAAATCTTCATTCCGGTGACCCTGGTCTGGCTGGTCGTGGTGGGGCTCTGGATCCAGACGCCCTGGAACATCTGGCATTGACGAGCAAGCTGATCCCATGAGTGCCATCAAAGATCTATTTTCGAGCTTCATGCTCACCGAGTTGTTCAAGGGGCTGGCCCTGACCGGCCGGCATTTCCTTTCGCCGACCATCACGGTTCAATTTCCTGAAGAAAAGACGCCGGCGAGCCCGCGCTTCCGCGGACTGCACGCCTTGCGACGCTACGAGAACGGCGAAGAGCGCTGCATCGCCTGCAAGCTTTGCGAGGCCGTCTGTCCGGCGCTTGCGATCACCATCGAAAGCGAGGTCCGCGACGATGGCTCGCGCAGAACGACGCGCTACGACATCGACTTGACCAAATGCATCTTCTGCGGCTTCTGCGAAGAAAGTTGCCCGGTCGATTCGATCGTCGAAACCCACATCTTCGAATACCACGGCGAAAAGCGCGGTGATCTGTATTTCACCAAGGACATGCTGCTGGCCGTCGGCGATCGCTACGAAAGCGAGATTGCAGCCAACAAGGAGGCCGACGCCCGCTACCGCTGAGCACCGCGCGCTGGCGGCTTCACCCGAAGCCGCTGCGCCGATGCCTGGCCCAGCGCCTGGACCACCATGAATACGACTTCCGCGCTCTTCTATGCTTTCTCGGCCGTGCTGCTGTTTGCCGGCTTTCGCGTCATCACGGCCAGAACGCCGGTGTATGCGGCGCTCTACCTGGTGCTGGCCTTTTTCTCCGCTTCCTGTGTCTGGATCCTGCTGCAAGCCGAGTTCCTGGCGATCGTGCTGGTGCTCGTCTATGTCGGCGCGGTGATGGTGCTGTTTCTGTTCGTGGTGATGATGCTCGATATCGATGCCAAGGCGCTGCACGAGGGTTTCTGGAAGCATTTCCCGGTGGCCGGGCTGGTAGGCGTGGTGATTGCGCTTGAAATGGCCGCGGTGCTGCTCGGCGGCTTT
Source organism: Ideonella sp. (assembly GCA_039932405.1). Lineage (GTDB taxonomy): Bacteria > Pseudomonadota > Gammaproteobacteria > Burkholderiales > Burkholderiaceae_C > Ideonella_A. The sequence goes on along the minus strand of JBDTQC010000286.1, from coordinate 933 downwards.
CGTCTTTCAGATGCACCGGTTGCAGAACTGGCCGATGTGCAGGCAGGCAATACCAAGATGCTCGGCATCGAGGTCTACACGCGTTATCTGTATCCGTTGCAGATTGCCGCGGTCTTGCTGTTGGTGGCGATCGTTGCTGCCATTTCGCTGACATTGCGCCGACGCAAGGATTCGCGCGCGATCGATCCGTCCCAGCAATTGAAGGCCCGCAAGGCCGATCGCCTTCGCGTGGTGCGAATGGCGCCGACGGTCGAAGCGCCGCCAGCCCCGGGAGAGCAGCCATGATCACCCTCGGCCACTACCTGTCGCTGGGTGCGATCCTGTTCGCGCTGTCGGTCATCGGCATCTTCCTCAATCGCAAGAATCTGATCGTGCTGCTGATGGCGATCGAGTTGATGCTGCTGGCGGTCAATCTCAATTTCGTCGCTTTTTCGCATTACCTCGGCGACATGGCTGGCCAGGTCTTCGTCTTCTTCATCCTGACGGTTGCGGCTGCGGAGTCTGCGATCGGTCTGGCCATCCTGGTCGTGCTGTTCCGAAACCGGTCGACGATCAACGTCGACGAGATGGATAGCCTCAAAGGCTGATCACTTAAAGCGCTCATGGCCACAGAACTCTCCCAGAACCTGCTGCTGGTGGTGCCGCTGGCGCCGCTTGCCGGTGCACTGATTGCGGGCCTCGCCGGCAACGTGGTCGGTCGCCGCGGCTCACACATCGTGACGATTCTCGGCGTGCTGGTCGCGTTCATCATCTCGGCGATGACATTGAAATCGGTGGCCATCGATGGCGCGCGATTCAATGCAACGGTCTATGAATGGATGAACGTCGGTGGCCTGAAGATGGAGGTCGGATTCCTGATCGACGGGCTATCGGCGATGATGATGTGCGTCGTCACCTTCGTGTCGCTGATGGTGCACATCTACACCATCGGCT
>JBDTQC010000285.1:0-5198 GCA_039932405.1 Ideonella sp. | reverse complement strand
GCGTGAACCTGATCCAGACCCAGAGTCCTGCTGCAGCCAGCGCCAGATAGTTCGCTGCCACGAACCATGGCGTGTTCCACGCGATGCCGTCGAAGCCGCGGTAAGTGAATGGATAAAAGACTGGTGACTCGTCGTACTGCGCCGAATGGGTGAACACAATGAGTGGAAGCATCTGAAGCACATCGGGCAGCACCGCCAGGCCGACCGTGATCGCGGCGGTTCGGCGGGTGACCGGCATCCGTCGTGCCAGTGCGGCGATTCCGATGCCGGCCCACAGGCCATGTGCAAGGATGTCCATGGTCCCCGATTCTCTCACTGCGGGTGTGGTCGAATGGCCGACATCATTGCCTCATCGCGGGACGCTGTCTGTGCGGTGGCATGCATCGGCAGCGGCCGTCGGCAGTGTACGCAGTGGAAAATAGCTCACCAGCATGGCGTTTGTCCGATGAGACTCTTGTGAGCGCTTCCCAATTGCAGGCCGCCTTGTCACTTTTCGCCGCGCTGCTCCCATGACCTCGATTTCCAACGCCGAACTGCTCCTGATCGTCATCTTGCTGCAGCAGTCGCTGTTCGGGTTGTTCTGGCTGGTTGCGGCGCGGCTGCACCTGGCTCGCCGGCCGGCGCTGCACTGGGCGGCGATGGCCTGCCTGGCGGCTGGCGGCCTGATGCTGATCCTGCAGCGTGGACAGGCCCCGCCCTGGCTGTCGGTGGGGCTGGGCAATGGCCTGGTACTGGCAGCCTTCGTGAGCCTGCGGCGCGGCGTTCAACGCTTCATCCGCCTGCCGACCACTGACCGCGAGCATGGCCTGCTGCTGGGGTTGGGCGTGTTGAGCGCAGTGGGCACGACAGTGACAAACCTGAGTCCGCTTCCGGCGGTGTTGCTGGCGGCGGCGGCCATGGCGTGGACGCTATTGCGCACTGCCGGCGAGATCCGCGCCGCGCTGGCTGAGGAATTCGGTCGCACGGCGGCGTCTTGGTGTGCATCTCCGATGGCGATTCTGGCGCTCCTGTTCGTCGTGCGCGCCGGGGCCGCCATGCTGAACCCCACCGGCTTCCAGAGCTATCTGCAGCAACCCGGCGGCGACGGTGTCGGCGCGGCTTTCGTTGCGCTGGTCATTGCGCTGCTGCTGCAGGCCAATCTCACCACCATGGTGGTGCTGCGGTTGGTGCGGCGCCTGCAATACCAGTCGGATCACGACATGCTCACCGGCTTGCTCAGCCGGCGCCCGATGGAGCAACTGCTGCTGGCCGAGTCGCAGCGTCAACGGCGTTTTGCCGGCAGCTTCGCACTGTTGTCGATCGACATCGACCACTTCAAGAAGATCAACGACCGCTACGGCCATGCCGCCGGTGACGCGGTGCTGAAACGGGTTGCCCACGCGCTGCACGCCGCCGCACGCAACATCGACAGCGTGGCCCGTACCGGCGGCGAGGAGTTCTGCGTACTGCTGCCGGGCGCGGACCTGACCGGCGCCGATTGCGTGGCCGGGCGCATGCTCGATGCCGTGCGGGGGCTGCACCATCCTGAAGTCGACGGTGCGCCGGTCACTGTCAGCATCGGTCTGGTCGTGATGGAGGCGCCGGCCGAGCCGATGCAGGACTTGCAACGGCGGCTTGACCAGGCTTTGTACAGCGCCAAGGCGGCTGGCCGCAACCGCGTTGAACGGGCGATACCTGCCGCCAGCGCTGCGGATTCCACCAACCAGGTCTGATGGCGCGGGCCGCACCAAGCGCGCCGCTAAAAAGAAGCTGAGCTTGTCTGGCGAGTAGCTCACAGCAGGTTCTTCGCTGCTGGTAGAGGGCGAGCATCATCTTGTGCGTCTTGCGGCCTATTTCCGAATCCTGGCAGCCGCCGAACGAGGCATGCACGGTGCCAGGGTTTACCCGATTTCGTCACCATACTGATCGTGTGTATACTTACGATAAGTGTACAAAGTCCGACGGAAAACCAAATGCCCACCAACCCGAATTCACTTCCCGTTCTCGTCGCCGGTGGCGGCATTGGCGGTCTGGCCGCGGCGTTGGCGCTGTCGCGCCAGGGTCTGTCGGTCAAGGTCCTCGAGCAGGCATCCGAGATCGGCGAAATCGGCGCCGGCATTCAGCTCGGCCCGAACGCATTTGCCGCCTTCGATGCCCTTGGCATTGGCGAAAAGGCGCGCAGTCTGGCCGTCTTTACCGACGAGATGGTGATGCACGACGCGCTTGACGAAACCCTCGTCGGTCGGATCCCCGTCGGCGAGGCGTTCCGCCAGCGCTTCGGCAATCCCTATGCGGTGATCCACCGTGCCGACATGCATCGGTCGCTGCTCGAGGGCGCGCAGGCCAGCGGCGCGATCGAGATCCTGACTTCCATCTGTGTGCAGCGGATCGAGCAGGACGACAGCAGCGTCACGGTTCTCGATAGCAAAGGCGGCCGACACCGAGGCGTCGCGCTGATCGGCGCCGACGGTGTCAAATCGGCGGTGCGCCGGCAATTCGTCGGCGACGACGCGCGCGTCTCGGGCCACGTCGTTTACCGCGCGGTCGCCGACAAGAAGGATTTCCCGGCCGACCTGCAATGGAATGCGGCTGCCATCTGGGTCGGTCCGAATTGCCATCTGGTGCATTACCCCTTGCGCGGCGGCGAGCAATACAACGTGGTCGTCACCTTCCACAGCCGCGACAACGAAGAGTGGAGCGTGCGCGACGGCAGCCGCGAAGAAGTTCAAAGCTACTTCGAAGGCATCTGCCCGCGCGCGCGCCAATTGATCGATCTGCCCAAGGACTGGAAGCGCTGGGCCACTGCCGATCGCGATCCGATCGGGCAGTGGAACTTCGGCCGCGTCACGCTGCTCGGCGACGCCGCGCACCCGACCCTGCAGTACCTGGCGCAAGGCGCATGCATGGCGCTCGAAGACGCGGTGACGCTGGGCGAGGCGCTGCGTGTGCACGGCGGCGACTTTCGAAAGGCCTTCGACCACTACCAGCGTTCGCGCGTTGCGCGCACTGCCCGCGTCGTGCTGTCGGCGCGCGAGATGGGCCGCATCTTCCACGCCAAGGGCGTCGAGCGCCTGGTTCGCAACGACCTCTGGAAAGACCGCAGCCCCGAACGCTTCTACGACGCGATGGAATGGCTCTACGGCTGGACGGCCGCGAACTGCCTCGCCGACTGAACCCCGACAAGACCAACCCGATCAAGCAACCATCATGACCCAGCCAGCCTACCTCTGGAACCCGCCGCCCGTTCTTTCCCTGCCGGTGCAGGGCAGGGCCGAACGCTTGCCGATCAACCGCCTGTTCTTCGTCGGTCGCAACTACCACGCCCACGCCATCGAGATGGGCAAGCCGGTCGACAAGTCGAAGGAGCGGCCTTTCTATTTCACGAAGGCGCCACAGACTCTGGTGCAATCCGGCGCAACGGTTCCCTATCCACCAGAAACCGGCAACTACCACTTCGAAATGGAGCTGGTGCTGGCGATCGGCAAGCCGGGCTTTCGTGTCGCTGCCGACCGGGCGCACGAGTTGATCTACGGCTACGCCTGCGGCCTGGACATGACGCGGCGCGATCTGCAACTCGTCGCCCGCGACAAGGGCCGGCCGTGGGACCTGGGCAAGGACATCGAGCACGGCTCGGTGGTATCGCAGATCGTGCCGATGCCGGGCCAGGTCATCACGCACGGCGAACTCGCGCTGACCGTGAATGGCCAGACGCGTCAGAAATCCGACATCGACAAGCTGATCTGGGGTATCCGTGAGCAGATCGCCGACCTGTCGCTGTTCTATCACCTGCAACCCGGTGACTTGATCTTCACCGGCACGCCAGAGGGTGTCGGGCCGGTGGTGCCGGGCGACCGCCTGGAAGGCCGCGTGGAAGGCGTGGGCGAGATCGTGTTGAACATCGGGCCCGCCGAATGAGGCCCGACCAGCGCTGAGCGCATTGGCCTGCACAAATAGACCGAGTCGCGCGGCCGCATCGTCGTTCACCCGGCCGAAGCGCGATGCGCTCGGTCGACGGCTCAGCTGCGGTAGGTCGGGTCGATGCGATCGACGACGCGTTGCAGCGCGTCGAAAGCGTCCTGCCCGGCACCGTATTTCGGATCGAAGTTGAGCGAGTCGCGCACGCAGCTCTCCAGCACCGGCTGCGCAATGGCGCGCGGCTTGCCCATCGACAACGTCGCCATCTGGACCTCGCAGGCGCGATTGAGCAGCCACATCAGGCTCAGGCACTGCGCCAGCGAGTGGCCCATCGTCACCGGCCCGTGGTTGCGCAGCAGCAGGACCGGCTTGTTGCCGGCGCTCTGCAGAATCCGCGCACCTTCGTCGGCGCGTACCGTGATGCCCTCGAACTCGTGATAGGCGACCTTGCCGAACAACTGCGCCGAATAGAAGTTGGAGTAGGACAAACCGTCGTCGAGGCAGCACACCGCCATGGTTGGCGTGGTGTGCACGTGCATCACGCAGTGCGCGTCGGGCACCATCTCGTGGATCTTGCCGTGGAAGGTGAAGCCTGCCGGGTTGATCGGCCAATCGCTGTGGCCGATGATGTTGCCCTGCAGGTCCACCTTCACCAGATTGGATGCGCGCACCTCGCTGTAGTGCAGGCCGAACGGGTTGATCAGGAAGTGGGCATCCGGCCCGGGCACGCGCAGCGAGATGTGGTTGTAGATCAGCTCACCCCAGCCGAGGTGGTCGAAGATGCGGTAGGCGGCAGCGAGCTGGATGCGCGCGGCCCACTCTTCGGACGTGAAGCGTTGCGGACGCGGGGCTGCGGCGGCTGGAAGCGACGGGTCGCTCATCTTGCTCTCCTTGAACGTTGAAATGCCGGGGACGGCAACGCAGGTGCCTTGGGTTTGTCGTTCAGACGAGGCGGAACGCGACCGAACCAAGCGGTCCGTAGTCGGCGTGAATGGTGTCGCCGGCCTTGGCCGGGGTCGGCCGGGTGAACGAGCCCGCCAGCACCACATCGCCGACGTTGAGCTGTTCGTCGTAGGGTGCGATCTTGTTGGCCAGCCAGGCCACGCCGGTGGCCGGATGGTTCATCACACCCGCGGCGAGACCGGTCTCTTCGATGACCCCGTTCTTGGAGAGCAGCGCACCGACCCAGCGCAGGTCGACGTCGTTTGGGCGCACCGGCCTGCCACCCAGCACGATCCCGGCGTTGGCAGCGAAGTCGCTGATGGTGTCGTAGACCTTGCGCATGACCTTGGTGTCGCGGTCGA
>JBDTQC010000284.1:0-5207 GCA_039932405.1 Ideonella sp. | reverse complement strand
GCAGTCCCTCCCGGCCTGGGCCGCATTGCTGATCGCTGCCAGCCTGGGCGCCGCGTCTCCCCGCGCCAGCGCGCAGAGCCTGCTGGAGTTGTACGACGCCGCCCACAGCTATGACGCGAGCTACCTGGCGGCCAAGTCGCTGGCCGACTCGGCGCCGTTTCGGGCCGCGCAAAGTGCGGCGCTGCGCCGGCCGAATGCATCGCTCGGTGGCAGCGCAACGCTCGGTCGAGTTGATCCGCCAAGCCGCTCGGCCCTGACTTCGAACAGCCTGAATTTGGCGCTCTCCGGTCGTCAGACCCTGTTCAACCGGACCAACGACGCAACCATTGCGCAAGCGCAGAAACAGCTCGAGCTGTCGACCTATGAACTCGACAGCGCTGAACAGGACCTGATCATCCGCCTGGCTCAGGCTTATTTCGACGTGCTGGCGGCTCAGGATACGCTGGCAACCACGCAAGCGAGCAAGACGGCAATCAGCGAGCAGCTCGCGTCGGCCAAGCGCAATTTCGAAGTCGGGACCGCCACCATCACCGACACCCGTGAGGCACAGGCTCGCTTCGATCTGTCGACCGCCCAGGAAATCGCTGCCGAGAACGACCTTCGAAGCAAGCGCGTGGTGCTCGACCAATTGGTCGGCCGGACCGGCGTGCAACCCAAACAATTGGCGATTCCGGTCAGCCTGCCTGCTCTGTCGCCAAGCACCGCAGACGCCTGGGTGATCCGCGCCGAAGCGGATCATCCAGCGATCAAGCGAGCGCGCATCGCGTTGGAGATTGCGCGTCTCGAAATCGACAAGGCCAAGGCAGCGCGGCTACCCACCGTCGACGCCGTCGCGTCGTTGAGCGCGGCCAACGCCAGCGGCAGTGCGGCCAGCTACAACGGCACCAAAGGCACCACCAACAACGCCAGCATCGGGGTGCAGTTCAACATGCCGCTGTATACCGGCGGGCTGGTGCAGAACCGCATCGACGAGACCGTGGTGCTCGAAGACAAGGCCCGCAACGATTTCGAAGCGGCCCGTCGCGCGGTGACGCAAACCACCAGAACTGCATTTCTGGCCGTTCAATCGGGCGAGGCGCAGGTGCGCGCACTCGAGGCCGCCGAATCTTCCAGCCTGTTGGCAGTCGAGGCCACTCTGCTCGGCTACAAGGTCGGCGTGCGAGTCAATCTCGACGTGCTGAATGCACAGACGCAGCTCTACACGACCCGGCGCGACCTGGCTCAGGCGCGCTACAACCTGCTGCTGTCGCGCCTGCGGCTGTCGCAGGCGTCGGGTAAGTTGATGGCCAGCGACGTGGCGGCGATCGACCAGCTGTTCAAACGATAGGCAGAGCGACGATGACGGGCCGATCAGGGCGACGCGATCGGATCGCTGCGCTGCTGGTCTGCCTATCAATGGTTGCAGTGCTGACCGGATGCGACGATGGCTACCCGCGTGACGATCTCGATATCGCCCGGCCTACCGCAAGCGGCGGCGCGCCGGCCGTCGTCGCCCAGCTGAACCGGATGAATGCCGATTCACTGACGACGACCCGTTGGGAATTTGCCCTGGACGAGCCCTGCGAGTTGAGTCTCGCGGCGCAGCGTCCGGATGGTCGCAGCGAGGTCCTGAAACTCGAATTGCTGCACAGCGACATCCAGGTCAAGGGCAACGTGGGTGGCCCGGTGCACGCGGTACAGGTCGATTTCAGCGGCACGCCAGAGTTGACGGATCAGCACCTGTTCGAGGCCGAGCGTTGGACCGATGCAGTCGAGTACGCGACCAATCTGCAGGACCTGCAGCGCTTGTGCGCGGCGCAGCGCTGACGCTCAATCTGCAAAATCGTACGGCCCGCCTCGCTCGAGCGCTCGAAGATAGGCCGGCCGGGCATGGATGCGCTGCAGAAAATCGACCAGCCGCGGCCGGCTCGAATCGACGCCGGCACGCTGCGCCGCAGCTTCGATCGGAAAGCTCATCTGGATATCGGCGGCACTGAATGCGTCACCGGCAAACCATGCTCGATTGGCGAGTTCACTCTCGAGAAAATCCAGGTGCAGCTTCAACTGCGGATTGATGAAAGCGGCCGTCACCTTGCCGACGATGCCGTTGACGATCGGCTTGACAAAGAATGGCACCGGCGTCGAGCCGATCTTGTCGAAGATCAGTTTGAGCAGCAGCGGCGGCATCGCCGAGCCTTCGGCGTAATGCATGAAATAGACGTATCGCAAATGGTCGGGCGATGAATGCGCAGGTGCCAACCGGCCGGCGCCGTAGCGCTCGACGACGTATTCCATGATCGCGCCGGATTCCGCAACCACTGTGTCGGCATCGCTGAGCACGGGCGACTTGCCAAGGGGGTGAACGGCTCGCAGTTCGGGCGGCGCCAGCATCGTCTTGGCGTCTCTCTGGTAGTGCTTGATCTGGTAGTCGAGGCCGAGCTCTTCGAGCAGCCACAACACACGTTGCGAGCGGGAATTGTTGAGGTGATGGACGATCAGCATGTCAGGCACGGTGCAGCGATGGGAGCGCAGATTGTCCTCGCAGCCGCAGTGATTGCAGGCGCCGTCGATCCGCAGCGCGTCCAGTCCGGGTTGCTCGGACAGATCCATTCGCTTCGATTGCGAGCGAAGCGAGAGAATAGTGACATCTGCCGCCGGCGGTCTTCCCAGGGGGCGGGTATGCCGCTTGCCCCTGCAGAGCCCGCCTCGCGCACTCCACGGAGACAAACAATGCAAGACAGCCCAGCGCAAGCCGACGAACCGCCGGTCACATCATTCCCGACCGATCCACAGCGCATTCACCTGCAGATGCCGGTGGACGTTCGCAACGTGTCGCTGGGCGTTATCGCCGTGCTCGCCATCGTCTACACCCTTTACTGGGCACAAGCCGTCTTCATCCCGCTGCTGCTCGGCATGGTGTTCAGCTATGCGTTGTCACCTGCAGTTGACCGGCTGCAACGCTGGCGCATTCCGCGTGCGTTGGGTATCACGCTGGTGATGGTTGCGGTTTTTGGCAGCATTGCCGGCACGGCGTGGGCTTTGGCCGACGACGCCACGGCGTTGGTTGAATCGCTGCCCGAGGCGGCGCAGAAGCTGCGTCGTACCGTACGCAAGACGCAAGGGTCGACCGAGAGCCCGATCGACAAGGTGCAGCGCGCCGCCACCAACCTTGAGCAAGCGGCTGCAGAGAGCAGCCAGGCTGCCCCAGCACCTGATCGCGGCGTCACGCGGGTGCAGATCGAAAAGCCCAAATTCAACATCAAGGACTACCTGCTCTCCGGCACGCTGGGCTTGGCCTCATTGGCCGCGCAGTTCATCGTGGTGTGCTTCTTCGTTTTCTTCATGGTGGCATCCGGCAACAATTTCAGGCGCAAGATGGTCAGGATTGCCGGGCCACGCTTGAGCCAGAAAAAGATCACGCTGCAGGTCCTCGATGAAATCAACCTGCAGATCCAGCGCTATCTGATGGTGCAGATCTACACCAGCGTGCTGGTCGGCCTCGCCACCGGCATAGCGGTGTGGTTGCTCGGGCTAGAACGTGCCGCGGTATGGGGGGTGCTGGCCGGTGTGCTGAACCTGATTCCCTACATCGGCTCGGCCGTTCTCGCCGCTGCGCTCGGCATGGCCGGCTTCATGCAATTCGGCACACTCGGGCCGGCAGTTCAATTGGCTGGTGCTTCGATCGCCATCCACATCCTGTCGGGCAACCTGGTCGCGCCTTTGTTGACCAGTCGGGTCTGCCGCATCGACCCGGTCGTGATTTTCATCGGCGTGCTGGCCTGGGGCTGGTTGTGGGGCATGTGGGGCCTGCTGCTCGGCGCGCCAATTCTGATGGCGATCAAGACGGTCTGCGATCGCGTAGAAGACCTCAAGCCGATCGGCGAACTGCTGGGTCCGTGAGCGGTGACAATGAAGGCGGGTGGGCAGCGTCGGCCAACAGCACAACATGACATTGATCGAAATTCCAGCCATGCAAACCAGCGGTGACAACAGCGTAGTCGACATGCAGATGGCCGCGGCAGCGCACAAGTCCGCTCGATGAGCGCTGTTTCCAATTCGAAGGACGGCGCGGGCACTGCCGCGTTATCGGGCGGCGCGTTTGCAACCCTGTTGCTGATCGCCTTCATGATGGGTGCCAACCACGTGGCCGCCCGGCTGGCATTCAACGATGGCGTCAGTGTGGCCACCGCAGTCACCTTTCGAAGTGCGGTGACTGCCATTGTCGTCGGTGCGCTGCTGGTTATTCAGGGCGTATCGATCAGGCTCACCAGCCGCCACAAGCGGGCGTTGCCGGCCATCGGCCTGCTGGTCGGCATCCAGAGCCTTTGCCTGTATTCGGCAGTCGCGCGCTTGCCGGTAGCGCTGGCGCTACTGGCCTTCAATACCTACCCGCTGTGGACGGCTCTGTGGGCCCGGGTGGTCTACAAGCACCGCGCCGAGCCGCGTGTGGTGCGTGCGATGCCGGTGATGCTGATCGGGCTGGCGATGGCGCTCGACGTGTTCGGCGCCGCGTCGGGGCTGGGCGCAGCCGCCCAATGGAGCATCATCGGCGTCGGCGTGGCGTTCGCGCTGGCCGCAGCCGCCACCTTCGGACTGGCGCTGGTATTGACGCAGCACGAAGCCGGTGATCTGGATGGCCGACTGCGAACCTTCAGCACGATGGCGATGGTGTCGATCATCGCGCTGGCCGGTGTGGCCACGCAGGGCGGCTTTCACCTGCCGAATGCACCGATCGGCTGGATCGGCCTGCTGATGCTGACCTTTCTCTACGGCACCGCATTCACGATCATGTTCACCGTCTTGCCGCGGCTGGGTGTGGTCGGCAATTCGGCCATCATGAACGTCGAGCCGATCTTCGCGCTGGCGCTGGCCTGGGCCATCCTCGGCCAGTCGATCGCGCTGATCCAGGTTGCCGGCGGGTTGCTGGTGGTGGCCACCGTCATGTTCCTGGGCTTGCGCAGGCATTGAGGCTCGAGCAGGCGTTGCTCCCAAACCCGATTCAGATCGACATCGCCGCCCGCACCCCATCGGCTTCCATGTCCTTGCCACGCCCGCGCTTGATGATCTCGCCGCGCTCCATCACGATGTACTGATCGGCCAGTTCGGCGGCAAAGTCGTAGTACTGCTCGACCAGAATGATGGCCATTGTCTTGCGATCGGCAAGCATCCTGATCACGCGGCCGATGTCCTTGATGATGCTGGGCTGGATGCCTTCGGTGGGCTCGTCG
>JBDTQC010000283.1:0-5208 GCA_039932405.1 Ideonella sp. | reverse complement strand
TGATCCGGCGCCCGTCCCAATCGATGTCGACAAACGCCGACTGCGGCAGCGGCAATGCCGGATTCATCGATCCGATTCGAGAGCGCGCAGCTTGAAGCGCTGGATCTTGCCGGTTGCCGTTTTCGGCAGCTCGGCGAGAAACTCGATGTAGCGGGGATATTTGAACGGCGCCAGGCGTTCCTTGACGAAGCGCTTCAACTCGTCTTCGCTGACTTGTTCGCCCGGCTTGAGGACGACGAATGCCTTGGTCTTGGTCAAGCCCTCGTCATCCTGCTTGCCGATCACGGCCGCTTCCAGCACGGCCGGATGTTGCACCAGCGTTGCTTCGACCTCGAACGGCGATACATAGACGCCGCTGACCTTCAGCATGTCGTCGCTGCGGCCGCAGTAGGTGTAGGTGCCGTCGGCGTTGTGGATATATTTGTCTCCGCTCTTGGTCCAGCCGCCCTGAAAGGTTTCGAGCGTCTTGGCCCGGTTGCCCCAATACATCAATGCGCTGGACGGCCCCTGGATGAACAAGTCGCCCGGCTCGCCGTCGGGCACCGCCGTGCCGCCCTCGCCGCGCAAATCGACCGCATAGCCCGGCACCGGCCAGCCGGTGGTGCCGTAGCGCACGGCTTCCGGCCGGTTCGACAGGAAGATGTGCAGCATCTCGGTGGAGCCGATGCCGTCGACGATATCGACGCCGAAATGAGACTTGAAGCGCTCCCCGAGTTCAGCGGGCAAGGCTTCGCCCGCTGACGAGACCAGGCGCAAGCTGACTTTTTCGCGGCCGGGCAAATTCGGTGAGGCAAGCATGCCGGCAAAGCCGGTCGGCGCCCCATAAAAGACGGTCGGCTTCTGCTCGGTCCAGCGCTTGAAGACGGCGTCCGGCGTCGGTCGTTCGGCCATCAGCAGGGTGGTCGCGCCGACACTCAGCGGGAAGGTCAAGGCGTTTCCCAACCCGTAGGCGAAAAAGAGCTTGGCGGCCGAGAAGCAGATGTCGCCCTCGGTCAGTTGCAACACGGCTTTGCCGTACAACTCGGCAGTCCAGTACAGGTTGGCGTGTGAATGCACGGTGCCTTTGGGGCGGCCGGTCGAGCCGGACGAATACAACCAGAAGCCGGGGTCGTCAGGCCCGGTCGCTGCGGGCTTGGTGGCTGGTGCGGTGGCTAGAAACGCCTCGAATTCGACCTCGCGATCGTGCAGCGGAGCCTGCGGATGAGAGACGATCAGTTTTTCCAGTTCGTGGTCCGAGCGGGTCATTGCAGCAGTCAGCGTTGGCAGCAAGGCGCCTGAAACCAGCGCGGCCTGTGCGCGCGAGTTTTCGAGCATGTAGGCGTAGTCGTCAGCGGTCAGCAGGGTGTTGACTGCAACCGGCACCAGGCCGGCGAACATTGCGCCGAGAAAACTCACCGGCCAATCATTGCAGTCGTGCATCAGCACCAGCACGCGCTCCTCGCGGCGCAGGCCTTGTGCCCGCAACGCGGCGGCGACGCGTCGCACGCGTTCATCGAGTTCACCAAACGTCATGCTGCCGGCATCGTCGATGAACGCCGGCTTGGCCGCACGTGTCTCATTGGCGCAGAGCAGGTGCTGCGCAATATTGAATCGGGCGCCGGGGGGCTGGATCGCGGTGGTGGTCATGCGGCTGGCTCCGTCATTGCGTGTCAACTTGAGCCCCCGGCGCGTCGTCGCGATGCGGGGTTTTCATCACGATTTCGTCGGCATTTTTCAATCCGGCATGCGGGCTTGGCGATCGCCTCGACATGCAGTATCGTGCCACATCAACTCTAGGGCGGGCTGCCGAGCATGTCAAGCACTATATTGCCAGTATCGGAGTCTGCACTGGAGGCTCTGTCGCCTGTCGACCGGCCTGCTGAAGATTCGGCATTGGCGCCCGATCAATCCGCTGCACGCTTGCCGCACAGCGAGCCCGAAAGCAAACACCCGTTTCTGGTGGCGCTGGGTCAGCGGGTGCGCGAAATCCGGGCCCGCCGCGGCATGTCGCGCAAGGCCTTGTCGGGGGCCGCCGATGTGTCGGAGCGCCACCTCGCCAATCTTGAATATGGGGTGGGCAATGCGTCGGTGCTGGTGTTGCTGCAGGTGTCGCAGGCGTTGCGCTGCTCGCTGGCCGAACTGCTCGGCGACGCCACCACGACGTCGCCCGAGTGGTTGATGCTGCGCGAGTTGCTCGAGAACCGCGATGAGGCCACGCTGCGCCGCGCTCGCGAGGCGATCGGTGACTTGCTGGGCACCGGCGGCGCCCATGGTCAGGGCAAATCGACGCGCAGTGCGCGGATTGCGCTGATCGGGCTGCGCGGTGCAGGCAAGTCGACGCTGGGCTCGTTGCTGGCCGAAGACCTGGGATTTCCGTTTGTCGAACTGAGCCGCGAGATCGAGAAATTTGCCGGCTGCACGATCAGCGAAATCCAGGGTCTGTATGGCCAGAACGCCTATCGCCGGTACGAACGCCGGGCCATCGAAGAGGCGATCCAGATCTACCCCGAGGCGGTGATCGCCACCCCGGGCGGCCTGGTTTCCGATGCGGCGAGTTTCAATCTGCTGCTGGCGCATTGCACCACCATCTGGTTGCAGGCCAGGCCCGAGGACCACATGCGGCGTGTGGCCGCGCAAGGCGACATGCGTCCGATGGCCGGCAACAAGGAGGCAATGGATGATCTGAAGAACATCCTGGCTGGGCGCGCCGCCTTTTATTCGAAAGCCGATTTTCGGATCGACACCAGTGCGCAAGCTTTGCAGCCGACATTCCTGGCATTGCGCCAAATGGCACACGAGGCGCTCGGGATTGATGTTGCATGATTGGTCAGCATTAAAAGATGCAATAAAATGCTTTTCGCGGCAAAAAATGCATTATCATGCATTAATCATTTGCCTTGCGACCGCTACAGCTGAAGGACACACACGATGAACCCGCCTGCCCGCGTCGATTACCAGACCCACCCATCCCGCTACCGGCACTGGAAGCTGAAGTTCGAAGGCCCGGTTGCGACGCTGTCAGCGGATTTCGACGAGAACGGCGGGCTGCGGCCGGGTTACAAGCTCAAGCTCAACAGCTATGACCTGGGCGTCGATGTCGAGTTGAACGACGCAATCAACCGGATCCGCTTCGAGCACCCGGAAGTTCGCACGGTGGTGCTGACCAGCGCCAAGGACAAGGTGTTCTGCTCCGGCGCCAACATCTTCATGCTCGGCGTCTCCAGCCACGCGTGGAAAGTGAATTTCTGCAAGTTCACCAACGAGACCCGCAACGGACTGGAAGATTCTTCGAAACACTCCGGTCTCAAATTCCTGGCAGCGGTGAACGGTGCCTGTGCGGGTGGCGGATACGAAGTGGCGCTGGCCTGCGACGAGATCATCCTGGTCGATGACCGGTCGAGTGCCGTCAGTCTGCCGGAGGTACCGCTGCTTGGTGTCTTGCCCGGTACCGGCGGCCTGACCCGGGTGACCGACAAGCGCCATGTCCGCCACGATCTGGCCGATTTGTTCTGTACCAGCGTCGCCGGGGTGCGAGGGCAGCGCGCCAAGGATTGGCGACTGGTCGACGACATCGCCAAGCCGGCCGTCTTTGGTCAGAAGGTGTTGGAGCGTGCCTTGCAGCTGGCCCAGTCGAGTGATCGTCCGGCCGACGCCATGGGCGTCACGCTGACGCCCTTGCAGCGCACGATCGACGCGGACGCCTTGCGCTACCGGCACGTGGCGATCGAGATCGACCGCAGCGGGCGCACCGCCACCTGGACCGTCAAGGGCCCGAGCGGTCCGCAGCCGGGTGACGTCGTTGCCATCGAAGCGGCTGGCGCCAACTGGTATCCGCTGGCGCTGGCGCGCGAACTCGACGATGCGATCCTCGAGATGCGCACCAATGAACTCGACATCGGAACCTGGCTGATCAAGACAGAGGGCCAGCTCGATGCGGTACTGGCCATGGACGCCACGCTGCTGGCTAACCAGAATCACTGGCTGGTGCGCGAAACAATCGGACTGCTGCGGCGCAGCTTCAGCCGCTTCGATGTCTCATCGCGCAGCCTGTTCGCATTGATCGAGCCGGGCTCTTGTTTTGCTGGCAGCTTCCTGGAACTGGCGCTGGTGTGCGATCGCAGCTACCAGCTCGCGCTGCCCGAAGATCCCGTCAAGGCGCCCAGGCTGGCGGTCTCCGAAATCAACTTCGGCTTGTATCCGATGATCACCGGCCAATCGCGGCTGCAGCGTCGTTTCTACGACGAGCAACCCGCCATCGAGGCGGTGCGGGCAGCCATCGGCAAGCCGCTCGATGCCGATGCCGCGTTTGCGCTTGGCCTCGTCACCGCCAACCCGGACGACATCGACTGGGCCGACGAAGTGCGCATTGCGATCGAAGAGCGCATGGCAATGAGCCCGGATGCGCTCACCGGCATGGAAGCCAATCTGCGCTTCAACGGTCCTGAAAACATGTTCACCCGCATCTTCGGACGCCTGACGGCCTGGCAGAACTGGATTTTCCAGCGGCCCAACGCGGTCGGCCCCAAGGGCGCGCTGAAGGTCTATGGGTCCGGCGAAAAGGCCGGCTTCGACTGGACGCGGGTGTGAGGGCCCACCCCCGTAGCCGCTTCGCGGCACCCCCTCAAGGGGGCGGCGCCAGCGGACCGGCAAAGCCGGATCCGCGGCGCCTGCTTGATTGCGCTTCGCTGCGCTCGCTTCACTGACACCGCCATTCACTGACACCGCCATTCACTGACTTTCCAAATTTGGAGACCTTCATGTCCACCATCAACTACAGCGAAAAGATCCCGAACAACGTCGACCTCGGCAGCGACCGCACGCTGCAGCGTGCGCTCGAGCAGTGGCAGCCTAATTTCCTGAACTGGTGGGGCGACATGGGCCCGGAAGGGTCGACCGATTTCGACGTCTACCTGCGCACCGCGGTCAGCGTCGATCCGCAGGGCTGGGCCCAGTTCGACCACGTCAAGATGCCCGACTACCGCTGGGGCATCTTCCTGAACCCGGGCGATGCCAACCGCGAAATCCATTTCGGCGACCACAAGGGCGAAAAAGCCTGGACCGATGTGCCGGGCGAACACCGCGCCAACCTGCGCCGAATCATCGTGACGCAAGGCGATACCGAGCCGGCATCGGTCGAACAGCAGCGCCACCTCGGCCTGACCTGCCCCAGCCAGTACGACCTGCGCAACCTGTTCCAGGTCAACGTCGAGGAGGGCCGCCACCTGTGGG
>JBDTQC010000282.1:0-5209 GCA_039932405.1 Ideonella sp. | reverse complement strand
ATCGACCGTCTGGAAGGATGCGCCGCGCGACCCGGAAGGTCGCTACCTGCTCGGGTTGTCGTATCCGATATTCGTACCGCTGATGCAGTCGGCCGAGAATCCCGCGACCCGCGAGCGAATGTGGCTGGCCAAGACCAACGAGGGCGGTGAAGCCAACCTGAAGCTGCTGGACCAGATCACCCGCAAGCGCAAGGAATATGCCGCCCTGTTCGGCGTGACGAGCTGGGATGCCTTCGTGCTGCGTCGGCGGATGGCCGAGACGCCCGCTCGTGCCGAGGCTTTTCTGGCCGACGTGAAGGCCGCGGTCGAGAAGCGCGAGCTCGAAGAGCTCGATCAGTTGCGTACTGCCAAGGCGACCCATCTCGAACGGCCGGCAAGCGGTGTCCAGCTGGATCGTTGGGATATCAGCTTCTACACCGAACGCCTGCGGCAGCAGCGCTATGCGGTCGATCAGGAGGCGTTTCGTGCCTACTTTCCGCCCGAGCAGAGCCTGCAGTTCGCGTTGCGCGTGATCGAGCGAATGATGGGCGTGCGCTACACACGCGTCGTCGATGCGAAAGCCTGGCACCCCGAAGTCCACACCTATGCGGTGTCGGATACCTCGAGTGGCCGTCCACTGGGCACGCTGTGGGTCGACCTCTATCCGCGTGAGGGCAAATACAACCATGCAGCCGTCTGGGGTCTGCGCGCCAGTTCGACGGCGTTGAAGCGAACCTCGCAGGCGGCGTTGGTCGTCAATTTCGATCGCAAGGGCCTGACGCTGGATGAACTCGAGACCTTGCTGCATGAACTCGGCCACGCGGTGCACAACAACCTCTCGGCAACCCGCTACAGCCTGCAGGCCGGCACCAGCGTGAAGCGTGACTTTGTCGAAGCGCCATCGCAAATGCTCGAAGACTGGGTATATGACAAGAACGTCCTCAAGGTATTTGCGGAAGTCTGCCCTGCATGCAAACCGGTGCCGGACGAACTGATCGCCAAGGCCGACGTGGCGCGCCGCTTCGGCAAGGGCGTCTTCTACTCGCGCCAGCTCTTGTACGCCGGCTACGATCTCGGCTTGTATGGCCCCGAGCCGCGCGACCCGATGGCGCTGTGGTCGCAAATGGAAGGTGCGACGCCGCTTGGCCACGTGCAGGGCACGATGTTCCCGGCCGGTTTCAGCCACATCGCGGGCGGCTACAGCGCCGGCTACTACGGCTACCTGTGGAGTCTGGTGGTCGCGATGGATCTGCGAACCGCCTTCGCACGCGACAAGCTTGACCCGCGCGTCGGCGGCGACTACCGCAGCAAGATACTCGCCAACGGCAGCCAGCGTCCGCCGGCTGATCTGGTGCGCGATTTTCTCGGACGCGATTTCAATTCGCAGGCGTTCTACGACGATCTGAAGCGCTGAAGCCGGGCTGGCCTGGCGGCCTCACAAGACCTCGCTTGCGAAATCGGCCAGCCGTGAGCGTTCTCCGCGCGCCAGCATGATGTGGCCGGAGTGCGGCCATCCCTTGAATCGGTCGACGGCGTAAGTCAATCCCGAGCTGCCTTCGGTGAGGTACGGGGTATCGATTTGCGCCAGGTTGCCGAGGCAGACGATCTTGGTGCCCGGACCGGCGCGGGTAACCAGGGTTTTCATCTGCTTGGGCGTCAGGTTTTGCGCCTCGTCGATGATCAGAAACTTGTTCAGGAAGGTTCGGCCGCGCATGAAATTCAGGCTCTTGATCTTGATCTTGCTGCGCACCAGATCGTTGGTCGCCGCGCGGCCCCATTCACCGGCCGCGCCGTCGGTCTTGGCCAGCACTTCGAGGTTGTCATCGAGTGCGCCCATCCACGGGCCCATCTTTTCTTCTTCGGTACCCGGCAGAAAGCCGATGTCCTCGCCGACCGGAACAGTCACACGCGTCACGATGATCTCGGTGTAGCGGCGCTCGTCCATCACTTGGCTCAAGCCCGCGGCGAGGGTCAGCAAGGTCTTGCCGGTGCCGGCCGTGCCGGTCAGCGTGATGAAATCGCACTCCGGATCCATCAGCAGGTTCAACGCGAAATTCTGCTCGCGGTTGCGGGCCGTGACACCCCACACCGCGTGTTTCGGATTCGAATACTCGCGCAAGGTGCGCAGCACGGCATTCTTGCCGGTGATCTCGACGACTTTGGCGAACAATGGGGCGGCGCCAGGCGCTTCCAGGTAGACGAACTGGTTGATCAGCAATACCGGCACCATCGGTCCACTGATGCGATAGAAGGTGAAGCCGCCCTGGTTCCAGCTTTCCATCGTCTTGCCGTGGCGATCCCAGAAGTCGGCGGGCAAGGCCAGCGTGCCGGTGTACAGAAGGTCGCCGTCGTCCAGCGTCTTGTCGTTGAAATAGTCTTCGGTCGGCAGGCCGAGCGCGCGCGCCTTGATGCGCATGTTGATGTCCTTCGACACCAACACCACGTCGCGCTCGGGTTGTTGCGTCCGCACCGCCTGCACGACGCCCAGGATCTGGTTGTCGGCCTTGCCTTGGGGAAGGCCCTGAGGCAGGCTGACATCGACCAGACCGGTCTGGAAGAAGAGCCGGCCGGCGGCCTCGCGATGGCCAGTCGCTGCCAGCGGCAGGCCGTCGACCAGCCCGGTGCTGTTGCCGTTTTCCAGGCTGGCCGCCAGCGCGTCGAGATCGCGGCTGACCTGGCGCGCATTGCGCGCCACCTCGGTCATGCCTTTCTTGTGTCCGTCGAGCTCTTCCAGCGTGATCATCGGCAGGTAGATGTCGTGCTCTTCGAACCTGAACAGACTCATCGGGTCGTGCAGCAGCACGTTGGTATCAAGCACGAACAGCTTCGCCGGCCCGGAACCGCGCGGCTTGCGCTTGCGCTTGGCGAGGGACGCTTGACTGGCAGCCGGTTCGCGTGAATGCACTGGCTTGGCCACGGCGACCGACGCGTCGGTTTGCGCGGCGATGGCCGGCTTCGAGGGCGCTGCGGGTTCCGGGGCAGGGTCGAACAACTCGACACTGTCAACCATCGCGGCATCGTGCGGCGAGCGGGTTTTCTGATTTTTCTTGCCAGTCTTGGCGGCAGCCTGGGCATCGAAATCGGCGGCAGAGAGCAGTGCGGCGCGTTTGGCAGGCGGCTTGGGCAGAGGCATGTGGTGGATTCAGGTGGACTTGGCAATAAAAAAGCCGCACGGTTGCCCGGGCGGCTTGAAGGGAGTTTGCGCGTCTGCAACTACGGGCATGAGCCATTATGCACACGCGCCGGCAGTCCTCCGGTGACGTGGTTGGCGGCCGTGGCAGATCGGTGACGCAGCCGATGGCGTGCTATTTGAGCGCCTCGACGGCCTTCAGGACTTCGTCGACATGCCCGGCCACTTTCAGCCCGCGCCATTCGGCCCGCAACGTGCCCGACGCGTCAATCAGGAATGTGCTGCGCTCGATTCCCTTGACCTTCTTGCCATACATGATCTTGTTCTTGACGACCCCGAACATGTGGCAGAGCTTTTCTTCGGTGTCGGCAATCAGCTCGAACGGCAGTTCGAGGTTCTGCTTGAATTTGTCGTGCGATGCCATGTTGTCGCGTGACACCCCGAAAACCACCGCGCCGGCCTTCACGAACTCCTTGTGGTGGTCGCGAAACTGCATTGCCTCGGTGGTGCAGCCGGGCGTATTGTCCTTGGGGTAGAAATAAAGGACGACGATCTGTCCGAGATAAGCCTGTGGCGTGAATTTCACACCGTTGGTGGCGAGCGCTTCAAAATCTGGCAGCGGTTTATCGAGGGCTGGCGTCATGAGCTATTCTGTATGGTTGCGTCCGCGAAGGCGTAACCTGCAATTATAAGGTCAGCAGCCAGCTGACTGAACCCCCCGTGCTCAACCGAACAGCAGCGCGGCGATCACGGCTCGCCCTTCGGCGAGCAAGACGTTGTAGGTCCGGCAGGCCGCCGCGTTGTCCATCGTCTCGAATCCGATGCGGGCCTTCATCAGTCCCGCCAGCACACTGGCCGGCGGAAAGCGCAGCTGCGCGCCGCTGCCGAAGATGACCACCTGCGGCTGCATCGCGATCAGCGATTCGAAATCGTCGATCCGCAAGCTTTCAAGTTTGCTGACCGGCCAGCGCTGCACGGTTCCTTCCCACGGAACGATCACGCTGTGCGTGTATTCGACACCATTGACCAGCACACCATCGGGCCCGTGGCGCGCAATGGCGTTTTGTCCGTCGATGCGGTCGGCTTGGAGCTTCAAGGGGAAATGGTGTCAGCTGCAGGAATGATGGACAGGCTGGCGACGCGATCGAAGGCGTACGCAGGAGGACCCTGAGGCTAAAATTATAGGTTTTGTGCGACGGGGTTGCCCCGGCGGAGATTCCCAAGTGAAACCCATCGTCAAATCGAGCAAGCTAGCCAACGTCTGCTACGACATTCGCGGACCCGTGCTCGACAAGGCTCGGCAGATGCAGGACGAGGGGCACAAGATCATCCAGCTGAACATTGGCAATCTGGCCGTGTTCGGGCTCGAGCCGCCCGACGAGATCGTGCAGGACATGATCCGCAACCTGCCTGACGCGGCCGGGTATACCGACAGCAAGGGACTGTTCGCACCCCGCAAGGCGGTGGTGCATTACATGCAGGAAAAGAACGTCCCGGGCGTGACGGTCGACGATGTCTACCTCGGCAACGGGGCGTCCGAGTTGATCACGATGAGCATGAACGCACTGCTCAACAATGGCGACGAGATCCTGGTGCCGGCGCCCGACTATCCGCTGTGGACCGCGTCTGTCGCGCTGGCAGGCGGTGTGCCGGTGCACTACCTGTGCGATGAGCAAACCGGCTGGATGCCCGATATCGAGGACATCCGCTCGAAGATCAAACCCTCGACCAAGGGCATCGTCGTCATCAATCCGAACAACCCGACCGGTGCCTTGTACCCCGAGTCGGTGCTCCGGCAGATCGTCGAACTCGCCCGCGAGCATCAGTTGATCATCTTTGCCGACGAGATCTACGACAAGACGCTTTACGACGGGGAGGTCCACACCAGCATCGCCGCACTGGCGAGCGACGTGTTGTGTGTCACCTTCAACGGGCTCAGCAAGAATTACCGTTCGTGCGGCTACCGCGCCGGCTGGATGGTGGTGTCGGGCGAGAAGCGCCATGCCGGCGACTACATCGTCGGATTGAACATGTTGGCGTCGATGCGACTGTGCGCCAATACACCCGGCCAATTGGCGATCCAGACTGCGCTGGGCGGCT
>JBDTQC010000281.1:0-5216 GCA_039932405.1 Ideonella sp. | reverse complement strand
CGCGCGTGCTCAGCAGTTCATGGCAGAAGGCCTCCACGCTGGGCGTGTGGCGCAGGTCCAGGCCGAAGATCTCCAGGCGGTGGCCCCATTCACCGAAGTCCGCCTCCTGCGCGTAGCGCGCAGCGGAGTCACGGGGAAAGCGGGTGGTGACGATCAGGTATGCGCCAGCGCGCAGCAGCTTGAGCCCCGTCTGGTAGCCGATCTTGACGCGACCGCCCGTGAGCAGCGCGACGCGGCCGCGCAGGTCGGCCAGTTCGGTGCGTTTGCTGAAGTTGAGCTGTGCGCAGGCCGGGCACAGCTGGTCGTAGAAGTGATGGACGAGTTGGTACTTGGCTTTGCAAACATAGCAATGCATTGGCTGCAGGCGTGGCTCTGGACGCTCGTCGGCGTTGTCTTGCGTTTTCGTGACGTCATGTGCCGAGAAGCCAACCGGCGCGAAGAAGGCGGGCGTGGTGAACACCGGTTTGCGCCGCAACGCCCGAATTCCGGTCTCATGCAACACAGCATCGGTTTCGCGGGCTTGCAAGCCACGGCGTTCTCGTGCAGCGGCCCTTCGTCTCTGGCGGCGTTCTTCGTGGTCAGGGTGATGCAGGCGCGCGACGGCCTGGAACAGGCGTTCTCGATCAGCAGGCCCCAGGACGTCGCAGACACGGGCATCCTCGGCGATTCGCTCGAGCAGCTCCGTGGTGGCCTGCAGTTGCCGCAGCAGGTCGTGATGGGGCTGTGGCGACGTTGGGGCGGAATCTTGGCTCATCTGGCAATTTTCAACGGTGATTGGACAAGCTGCTTTTGTTCGAGCGGCACACTCGCCGCCTGAAATGAAGGAAGGGGGCTCGTGAGCCCCCTCCGATTCCAGCGTCCGGACGCTTAGGTCAACGCTGTCGCGTTTGACGCTCAGACCGCCATCACCGCCACTGCCTTGGTGATCAGATAGCCTTCCATCGCCTCGGGTCCGCCTTCCGATCCATAGCCTGAATCCTTGATGCCGCCGAACGGCATTTCGGGCGACGGCATGGCTGGCATGTTGATCCACAACATGCCGACTTCGACCTGTTGCGCCAGCATGTGGGCATTCTTGATTGATTGGGTGAAGGCATAACCGGCCAAGCCGAACGGCAGACGGTTCGCTTCGGCGATCGCATCTTCCAGCTTGTCGAAACCGCGGATGGCGGCGACCGGGCCGAACGGCTCGTCGTTGAACACGCTGGCTTCGAGCGGGACATCGACCAATACGGTCGGCGCGAAGAAGTTACCGTCCTTGCCGATGCGTTCACCGCCGGTGGCGATTTTCGCGCCACTCGAGAGTGCGTTGTCCATCACCTTGGCCATGGCAGTCAGGCGGCGCGCATTGGCCAGCGGGCCGAGCGTCGTGCCTTCGGTCAGGCCGTCGCCGAGCTTCAGGCTTTCGGCGTGCTTGACCAGCGCCTTCGCAAATTCATCGCGCAGGCTGTTGTGGACCAGAAAGCGCGTTGGCGAGATGCACACCTGGCCGGCGTTGCGGAACTTGGCCGCACCCGCGGCCTTCACGGCGAGCGCGACGTCGGCATCCTCGGCGACGATCACCGGCGCGTGGCCGCCCAGCTCCATCGTTGCGCGCTTCATGTGTGCGCCGGCCATCGCGGCCAGCTGCTTGCCGACCGGCGTCGAGCCGGTGAAGGTCACCTTGCGGATGATCGGATGCGGAATCAGGTAGCTGGAGATCTCGGCCGGATCGCCGAACACCAGCCCCACCGTGCCGGCCGGCACGCCGGCATCGATGAAGCATTGCAGGAAGGCAGCCGGCGAGGCCGGTGTTTCCTCAGGCGCCTTGACGAGGAAGGAGCAACCGCTGGCCAGCGCCGCGCCGATCTTGCGCACGATCTGGTTGACCGGGAAATTCCAGGGCGTGAAGGCGGCGACAGGCCCGACCGGCTGCTTGAGCACCTGCTGGTTCACGGCCAGGTTGCGCGACGGCACGATGCGGCCGTAGACGCGGCGGCCTTCATCGGCAAACCATTCGAGGATGTCCGCCGCGGCCATCACCTCTCCCTTGGCTTCGACGAACGGCTTGCCTTGCTCCTGCGTCAGCAGGCGGGCGATATCGGCGGCACGTTCGCGCACCAGCGAGGCCGCCTTGCGCATCGTCACCGCCCGTTCGTTGGCGGGGATCTTGCGCCAGGCTTCGAAGCCGCTCTGGGCAGCCGACAACGCACGGTCGAGGTCGGGAATGCCGGCGTGTGCGACCTTGCCGATGACCTTGCCGGTCGCCGGGTTGACGACATCGATGGTCTTGCCGCTGGCGGCATCACACCACTCGTTGTTGATCAGCAGGCGGGTGTCTGAATAGGTGGCGGTGGTCATAACGGTCCTTGGGCTGGTTGCATGATCGGCTGCGCCGGGAAAACACGGCAGTCAACCCGCAATCATCGCATCGTCGAGCGGCCGGCGCCGGAACAACGTCGTTGTCGGTGATTGAAGCGGGGTTGTCCCCGGTGGTTTGGGGCTCTGTGCCGTCGGGCCGGGCGAGATCAGCAACCGGCCGCCGCGGCCTCGGTCAATTGCCGCAAGTCCGGAACCACGCCCAGACCAGGCTCGTTGCCGAGCCGGGCACGGCCTTCGTCGATGAAGGAAAGGCCGCCGCACAGCAGGGTTCGCAACGGATTCGGATTGGCATCGATTTCGAGCGCACCATCACCGCCTGCGGCACACAGCAGGTGCGCCGATGCCAGCAGCCCGATCCCGCCGCCCAGAAAGTGCGGGCAGTAGCGCCGGCCGACTGCGTGAGTGCGAGCAATCACTGACCAGCATCCCGAGATGCCGCCCCATTTCGCAATGTCGGGTTGCAGCACTTGCAACGGCGATTCGTTGAGTGCCGCGTCGAACGCGGCTTCACCGGCAATATTTTCTCCACCCGCCAGCGGGATCGATGTGACGCCGGCGAGGGCGCGCCATTGGGCCCACGGGGTGTCGGCGCGCAGCGGTTCTTCGAGCCAGCCAAGCGCAAAGGCTTCCAGGCGCGGCGCCCACTCACAGGCCTGCTCGACCGTCCAGCTTTGATTGGCGTCGACCATCAGCGGCGCGTTCGGACCGAGCAACTTACGCATAGCCTCGAGGTTGGCGATGTCGCGTTCGATGCCGAAGCCGATCTTGAGCTTGAACGCGCGGTGCCCTTCGGCAAGCCGCTGCGCCGCCAGATCCTGCGGTCGGTCTGGATTGATGCCGCTGGCGTAGACCGATAGCTTGTCGTGGTCGCCGCCGAGAAAGCGCCACAGTGGCAGATTGGCACGCCGTGCACACAGATCCCACAGCGCCAGGTCGATGCCGGCAATCACTTGCGCCATCGGGCCGTATTCGCCCGACTGGATCGCCAGCACCGCGGTGCGCTGGCTCAGCCAGTCGAACGCTTCGCGCGGCCCGGCGTAGCTGCGGCCGACCAACAACGGCGCCAGCACCGTCTCCAGCAGGCGCGCGCGGTGTTCGGCGCCGCAGGCCGGAAAGTTGCACCAGACCTCACCCCAGCCGACCGCACCTTGATCGTCTTCGACCCGCACGAAGACGGCCGGCCGGTCGTGCATCGTGCCGAAGGAGGTCTGCACCGGCGTGGCAATCGGACAGCGCAAGACGAATGCCTCGACGCGCGCCGGCCGGATGGTGGGGGTGGGCAGGGCGTTCACGGTTTCAGATCCATCGCCACATGAATGGCATCGCCTCGGTAAGTGACGTCAGCCAGGTAGATCACCGTGCCGTCGATGTCGACGAAGATGCGCCGAACCTCGGCCACCGGCGCCCCGAATTGAAGCTCCAGCAAGCGGGCGATTTCCATGTCGGCGGTGCCGATCGTCAGCACCTGGCTGGCCTTGGCGATCTTCACGCTTTTCATCGCCGTCAGCAGCGGGATCACCGTTTTCGTGCGAAATTTTTCGGGCGCCTTGCGGAAGATGCGCTCATCGAGGTAGATGTTGATCACGCAGTAGGCATGGCCATCGCGGAAGTGCAGGCGGCGCATGAACGCATAACGCGGCGCCGGCGTTCCTTCGCCATCGGCCAGCGGCGGCGAACCGACGTCCTCGTCGATGTTCATGATCTTCGGCTGGGTATCCTCGTAGCCGCGAGCCAGCTCGGCGAGACTGCCGACCACGCTGATGAAGCGCTCGCGCGGCGGCCCGCCAGTCACGAAGGTGCCGCGACCCTGCTGGCGCGAGACCAGGCCTTCGCGCGCCAGCAGGTCGATCGCCTGCCGCACCGTGACCCGAGCCAGTCCGAATTCGCCGGTCAGTTCGTCGAGCGACGGCAGCCGGTGGCCGCTGGCCCAGGTGCCGCGCACGATGCGCTGGCGGAACAGGTCGGCCAGCTGCAGATAGCGCGGGATCGGGCCGCCGAAGATCGGACTGTCGGAGATCGGGCCATCGTGGAGTTGAGCGGACATGTTGTTGTCTAAACGTATGGTCTATAGTACGATCATCTGTATCGACAAGCAAGAACCAATCAGGAATCAGGAATCAAGCTCGCCCCGCCGCAAGCGCCTCGATCACGTTGATGAAATCTGTCATTTCCGCGCTGAGACGCCTCGGCATGCTCGCCGCACCCTGGCTGCTGATCCTGGCGTTCTGGTACGCGCTGCGGGCCAGCGGTCTGGTCAATCCGGCACTGGTCCCGGCGCCTCATCTGGTGTTCGCCAAGGCCGTCGAATTGTCCGGTGGCCGGCTCTGGATGGACATCTACATGTCGACCCAGCGGGTCTTCATCGGTGTGGTGCTGGGCGTTGCTGCGGCCGTGCCGGTCGGCTTCTGCCTGGGCTGGTACAAAGGCCTGCGCAGCTTCATCGATCCGGTCATCAATTTCTTTCGGGCGCTGCCACCGATCGCGCTGATCCCGCTGGTCATCGTCTATTTCGGCATCGGCGAGATCGCCAAGACGGTGATTCTGTTCTATGCGTCGTTTTTCGCCGGCGTGATCGTGATGTACGAGGGGATTGCGCAGATCAGCCCGATCTTCATCAAGGTGGCGCGCACGCTGGGCGCCAGCGACATGGAAATCTTCGGCAAGGTCATCATTCCGCTGACGATCCCGCACATCCTGACGGCGATTCGTGTCGCGCTCGGTGTGGCCTGGGCCACCCTGGTTGCCTCCGAGCTGATTGCAGCCCAGCAAGGCCTGGGCGCGCTGATTCAGGATGCGTCGTCGTTCTTCCAGCTCGACATCATCTACGTCGGCATCATCTGCATCGGACTGATCGC